>CAZMDO010000092.1:0-8792 GCA_964564445.1 uncultured Ruaniaceae bacterium
TGCCGTGCTCGGCGTGGAACGCGAGCGCCTCGTGCTGCGGGTTGTACGGATCCCGCCGGATCTGGTTCACCTCGGGCACCACCCCGGCGTCGATCACCGCCTGCAGGTGCGCTGGGGTGAAGTTGGAGGCACCGACGGCGCGGATCGACCCCTCCTCCTGCAGCGCCGCGAGACCGCGCATCGCGTCGGTGAACCCGCCGACGGCCGGGCGCGGCCAGTGGATCATCAGCAGGTCGATGGTGTCCACACCCAGCCGTGCCGCGCTGTTCTCGAACGCCTGCCGCGCGCCGTCGTAGGAGTGCCAGCGCTCGTTCAGCTTCGTGGTGAGGAACACCTCGGAAAGGTCCACGCCGGAGCGGCGCAGGCCCTCGCCCACGCCGCGCTCGTTGCCGTAGTTCTCCGCAGTGTCGATCAGCCGGTAGCCGATCCCGAGCGCGGTCTCCACGGCGTCGGCCACCTCGGCGTCGTCCATCGGCCAGGTGCCCAGGCCCAGGGCGGGGATGGTGACGTCGTTGCGCAGGGTCAGCGTGGGAACGGTCGAGGCAGTCATGGCGCCAGTCTGTCAGCCCTGACCTCAGGCCGGCGGCTCGGCCGCCGCTGCCGCCTGCGCCGCCGTGGGCAGCGCGTCCAGGATCTCGGCGACCGCATCGTCGTCGTGCGCCGCGGAGACGAACCACGCCTCGAACGGTGACGGCGGCAGGTTCACCCCGGCGGCGAGCATGGCGTGGAAGAACGCCGGGTACCGCCAGGACTCGCTGCTGCGCACCTGGTCGTAGTCCCGCGGCCCCTGCCCGGTCCAGCCGCAGGACTCCGCGGTGCCGAACGCGAACGAGAACAGGTTCCCGGCCCGCTGCACCGCCACCGGTACACCCTCCTCGGCCAGCGCCCGCTCGACCCCCGCGGCGAGCACCTCGGCCACTGCGTCCAGCCGGGCATACACACCCGCGTCCGCATGCGCCAGCGTGGCCCGGCCGGCCGCGACCGCCACCGGGTTCCCGGACAACGTGCCCGCCTGGTACACCGGCCCGGTCGGCGCGAGCGCGCCCATCACCTCGGCCCGGCCGGCGACCGCCGCCACCGGCAGTCCCCCGCCGATCACCTTGCCGAAGGTGAGCAGGTCCGGCGTCCAGCCGCCCTCCAGGCCCCACCAGCCGGCCTCGTGCACCCGGAACCCGGTGAGCACCTCGTCGGCGATCAGCAGCGCCCCGTGCTCGTGGGCGATCTCGGCGAGCGCCGCATTGAACCCCTGGTCCGGGGCCACCACGCCCATGTTCGCCGCGGCCGCCTCGGTGATCACCGCGGCGATCCGGCCCGGGTGCGCCTCGAACGCCGCCCGCACCGCGTCCAGGTCGTTGTACCCGACCACCACGGTCTGTGCGGCGAACGCCTCCGGCACCCCGGCCGACCCGGGGATGGACAGCGTCGCCACCCCGGAGCCGGCGTCGGCGAGCAGCCCGTCGGAGTGCCCGTGGTAGTGCCCGGCGAACTTGACCACCAGGTCCCGGCCGGTCACGCCGCGGGCGAGGCGGATCGCGGTCATCGTCGCCTCGGTGCCGGTGGAGACCAGCCGGACCATCTGAGCCGGCGCCACCCGGGCGCGGATCGCCTCGGCCAGCTCCACCTCGGCCAGCGTCGGTGCGCCGAAGGACAGCGCCCGGCCGGCGGCCTGCTGCACCGCCGCCACCACGGCTGGGTGCGCGTGCCCGAGGATCGTCGGCCCCCAGGAGCCGACCAGGTCCACGTACCGGTTGCCGTCGGTGTCCTGCACGTACGCCCCTGCCGCGGAGGCGAGGAACAGCGGGTCCCCGCCCACGCCGGTGAACGCCCGCACCGGCGAGCTCACTCCGCCGGGGATCACGGCCCGGGCACGGTCGATGGCAGTCATCTAGAGTCCCTCTCCTCGGTTCAGCCTCTCGGCCAGCTCGGCCGCCCAGTAGGTGAGCACCACCTCGGCACCGGCGCGCACGATGCTCAGCACGCTCTCGGCGATCGCCCGGTCCCGCTCGATCCACCCCCGCGCGGCGGCGGCCTCGATCATCGCGTACTCCCCGGAGACCTGGTAGGCCCAGACCGGCACCTCGCTGGCCGCGGCCACGTCGGCGAGCACGTCCAGGTAGCTCAGCGCCGGCTTGACCATCACCACATCGGCGCCCTCCTCGACATCCAGCACCGCCTCGCGCAGCCCCTCGCGGCGGTTCGCCGGGTCGAGCTGGTAGGTGCGCCGGTCCCCGGTCAGGGCCGAGTCCACCGCCTCCCGGAACGGGCCGTAGAAGGCGGAGGCGTACTTGGCGGCGTAGGCCAGCAGCGGCACGTCGGTGTGGCCGGCCGCGTCCAGCCCGGTGCGCACGGCGGCCACCTGCCCGTCCATCATCCCGGACAGGCCGAGCAGCCCGGAGCCGGCCTCGGCCTGGGCGAGCGCCATGGCCACGTACCGCTCCAGCGTGGCGTCGTTGTCCACCCGGCCCGCCTCGTCCAGCACCCCGCAGTGCCCGTGGTCGGTGAACTCGTCCAGGCACAGGTCGGTGGCCACCACCAGCGCATCGCCCACCTCGGCGGCCAGCACGTCCGTGGCGCGGTTCAGGATGCCCTCCGGATCGTCGGCGCCCGACCCGCGGGTATCCCGGGTGGCCGGCACCCCGAACAGCATGATCCCGCCGATGCCGGTGGCTGCGGCGGCGGTGGCGGCCCGCCGCAGGGAGTCCATCGAGTGCTGCTGCACCCCGGGCATGGAACCGATCGGGCGTGGCTCGTCGGCCTCGGTGACGAACATCGGCAGCACCAGCTGGGCCGGGTGCAGCCGGGTCTGGGCGACCAGGCGTCGCATCGGGGCGCTCTGCCGCAGCCGGCGGGGGCGGATGTGCATGCTCACTCCTCGGTCTCTTCCGGTGCGGGGCGGGGCGCGGCGCGCACGAGGTCGCCGACCTGGTCCACCAGCACCTCGATCAGCTGACGTTCGGCCACCAGGTCCACCCGCAGGCCGCACTCCCGGGCCACGGTAGCGGTGCGCGGGCCCAGGCAGGCGACGGGAGTGCTCGGTGCGAGGCCGGCGGCCTGCAGGGCGCGGGCCACCGATCCGCTGGTGACCAGGGCGAGGTCCGCCGTCCCGGTGCGCAGCCCGGTGGTCTGCTCGGCGGTCAGCGAGGCCGTCACGGTGCGGTAGGCGACCACGTCGGTCACCACGGCACCGGTGGCGCCCAGCCCGTCGGCGAGCGTGGCCGCGGCCAGGTCCGAACGCAGCAGCAGCACCCGGCCGGCGGGGCGCCAGCCGTCCAGCATCGCCTCGGCGGAGTAGTCCGGTCCGGGGGGCACCATCTCGACGGCGTGGCCCGCCTCGCGCAGCGCCGTCGCCGTGGCCGGTCCCACGGCCGCGATCCGGGCCGGCACCGTGGCCGGCAGGGCAGGGACGGCGGCGGCGGAGGTGAGGGCCACCCAGTCGAAGGCGCCGGCGGCCAGGTCGCGCCGGGCCCGGTCCAGCTCCTCGCCCTCGGCGGGCTCGGTGCGGATCAGCGGCACGATCCACGGCCGGAGACCGCGGGCGGTGAGCAGGCCGGCGACCCGCTCACCCCACTCGCCCCCGCGCGGGACGAGCACCACGGGCCCCTCCCCTGGTGCCGGGATCGCCACACCGGCGGCCTCGGCGCGGTGGTCGTCCCGCCGGTGCGCGGTCATCGCCCCGGGGTGATCCACTCGCCGGCGCCGGCGTCCAGCAGCTCGGCGGCCAGGTGCCAGCCGAGCGCGGTGGCGACCTGGAACGCCTCGGCACCATCCAGTTTCTCGCTGCCGTGCGCCTGCAGCGACCGCACCTCGGTGGGGTGGTAGGCGGCGGCGTGCAGGGTGAGCAGGTCGCCGGCCACCGCGTGCGCTGCCACCGGGGCGGCGCAGCCGGCCTCCAGGGCGGCCAGCACGGACCGCTCGGCGGTCGCGGCCGCCCAGGTGGCCCGGTCGTGGATCGCCTCGAGCGCGGCCAGCAGGTCGGCGCGGTCCTCCTCGGCGCGCACCTCCACCGCGAGCACGCCCTGACCGGGGGCGGTGGGCCACTCGGCGAGCTCCAGGTACTCGGTGATCGCCTCGGTGCGCTCCACCCGGTGCAGCCCGGCGGCGGCGAGCACCACCGCGTCCAGCTCCCCGGAGGCCACGTAGCCCAGGCGGGTCTCCACGTTGCCGCGGATGTCGGCAACCTGCAGGTCCGGGCGTCGGGTGCGCAGCTGGGCGGCCCGCCGTGGTGACCCGGTGCCCACCCGGGCCCCCTCGGGCAGCGTCGCCAGGGTCAGTCCGTCACGGGCGCAGAGCACGTCCCGGGCGTCCTCCCGGGCCGGGGTGGCGGCGATCCGCAGACCGGGGTGCGCCTGGGTGGGCAGGTCCTTGAAGGAGTGCACCACGGCGTCGCACTCCCCGGCGAGCAGCGCCCGGCGCAGGTTCGCAGCGAACACGCCGGTCCCGCCCAGGCTGGCCAGCGAGGCGCGGGTGCGGTCGCCGTCGCTGGTCATCGCCACGCTCTGCACGGTCAGCCCGGTGGCCGCCAGGGCCGTGGTCACGGTGGCAGTCTGCGTCTGCGCCAGGTTGGAGGCGCGGGTGCCGACCCGGACCGGTGCCGCCGTCATGGTGCCAGCCCGGCGACCGCGGGCCGGAACCCGCGGCGCACGTTCTCGCAGCAGCCGGGCCGGCACACGTCCTGCCAGGGCCCGAGCGAGGTGAGCGCCGGCCGGGCGGATGCCGGGGTGCCCTCCAGCCGTTCGACCACCAGGTCCACCAGACCGGCCACGAACGCCGGGTGCGACCCGGGTGTGGGCACCCGCACCGCGTCCAGGTGGTGCTCCTCAGCGGTCTCCACCGCCTCGGTGTCCAGGTCCCAGAGCACCTCCATGTGGTCCGACAGGAACCCCAGCGGCACGATCAGCACGGCGTCCCGCCCTGAGGAGGGCAGCTCGGCGATCGCGTCGTTGATGTCCGGCTCCAACCAGGGCTGGCTCGGTGGCCCGGAGCGGGACTGGTAGACGAGCTGCCAGGGCGTGCTGGCCTCCCCCGCCTGGGACATCACCACCTCCGCCACGGCTGCGTGCTGGGCCGCGTACGCTCCGCCGTCGCCCAGACCCAGCGAGGACGGACCGGACGCCCTCGCGTCCGCCGTGGGGATGGAGTGGGTGGCGAAGAGCACCTCGATGTTCTGCGCGCCCCGGCCGCGCAGGGTGGCCAGCCCGGAGCGCACCCCCGCCACGAACGGGGTGACGAACCCGGGGTGGTCGAAGAACTGGCGCACCTTGTCCACCTGCAGCACCCCGGTCAGGCCGGTGTCCTCCAGGGCGTCGGCGATGTCCTCGCGGTACTGCCGGCAGGAGGAGTAGGAGGCGTAGGCGCTGGTGGCGATGGCCAGCAGCCGGTGGTGCCCGTTGGCGTGCGCCTCCCGCAGGACGTCGTTGAGGTAGGGGTCCCAGTTCCGGTTGCCCCAGTACACCGGCAGGTCCAGCCCGCGGCGCTCCAGCTCGGCGACCAGGGCGGTGCGCAGCGTGCGGTTCTGGTCGTTGATCGGGCTCACCCCGCCGAAGTGCCGGTAGTGCACCGCCACCTCTTCGAGACGTTCGTCGGGGATGCCGCGCCCGGCGGTGACGTTGCGCAGGAACGGGATCACGTCCTCCTGCCCTTCCGGGCCGCCGAAGCCGGCGAGCAGGATCGCGTCGTAGGCCACCGGTTCGCTCACGTGCTCCGGTCCCTGGGCGGCGGCGCAGGTGGCCGCGGGCACCAGGGCACCGGGGGCGGTGGCGATCGAGGTGGCCGGGGCGGGTTTGCGGCCGCGGCGCACCGAGGGGCTGCTCGTACCAGCCTGCGGGGTGGTCATGCCAGCACCTCGGCGGCCTCCGCGGGCGTGATCCGCCGGCCGGTGTAGAACGGGGTCTCCACCCGCACGTGCCGCCGGGCCGGGGAGTAGCGCAGCGCCCGCATCATGTCGGTGAGCTCGGTGAGCTCTGGACCCTCGATCGCGACCACCCACTCGTAGTCGCCGAGCGCGAAGGCGGCCACCGTGTTGGTCTGCACCCCGGGATAGGGCGCGCCCCGGCGGCCGTGGTCGGCGAGCATCCCGCGGCGCTCGTCCTCGGGCAGCAGGTACCACTCGTGGGAGCGGATGAACGGGTAGACGGTGAGCCACTCGGCAGGGTCGGCGCCGCGGACGAACGCTGGTACGTGCCGGGAGTTGAACTCCGCCGGCCGGTGCACCCCGAGGGTGTTCCAGGTGGGCAGCAGGGTGCGCAGGATCCCGGTGCGGCGCAGCCGGCGCAGCGCGGCCTGCAGTCCTTCGGCGCTCGGTCCGTGCAGCCAGAGCATCAGGTCGGCGTCGGCCCTCAGGCCGGAGACGTCGTACAGGCCGCGGACGGTGACCTCCCCGCCGGCCTGCACCTGCGCGAGCGCCGCCTCCAGGTCGGCGACGGCGTCCGGCCCGGTCTCGGCGGCGGTGTACGGGTCGCGGCGGAGCACCGCCCACAGGGTGAAGGCGGCAGGTGTCGTCTGGCCGCTGGACTGGTCCGCAGCCGGGGTCTCGGTGGTCACCTGCCCACCATAATCGGCGCAGAATCGTGCGGATTGCGACGGCCTGTCAGCACCCGACGGCCACGCTCGCGGTCCGGGTGGCGTGTGCGGTGACCGCGGCCAGGCCGGTGCCGCACCACCAGGCGCCGGTCAGGTGCAGCCCGTCCAGCTCGTCCGCGGCCGCCTGCACCGGTTCCCGTGCGGAGGCGCTCGCCCAGGAGGGCGCCGGCGGGTGCAGCGTGGTGCGCGCGCGGCCGTGCACGGCCTCGGCGGGCCAGGGCGCACCGGTGCCGGTGAGGCGGGCGGCATCGCGCAGCCCGAGCCCGAGCTGGTTCTCCTCGGTGAGGATGCCGCTGGCGTAGGAGAGCCGCAGCACCGCCCGCTCTGCCCCGGCGGCACGCGCGACCCAGTCCCACTTCGCGCTGGCGTAGGTGAGCGCCTTGGCCCCCTGACCGGGCTCGGCGACGAGCGTGCCGGCGCGCTGGTGCTCGGGCAGCGCCGCGGCGTCCAGCACCAGGGTGAGCAGGTCGGCGGTCTGCGGGGCCGGCCACGCCCGCCCGGCCGCGGCGAGCGCGGCCAGGTGATCGTCATCGTCGCTCTCGCCGAGGAACCCCCAGGCCTGGGGCGGGCAGGCGAGCACCACCTGGTCGGCGGCCACCTGCCAGTCGTCCCCGGTCAGCTGCCAGCCGTCCCGACCGCGCCGCAGCGCACGCACCGGCGCTCCGGTACGCACGTCCACCCCACGGGCGCTCAGGTCGTGTGCGAGCGCCGCCGGGAGCCGGTGCACTCCCCCGTCGATACCGGCGACGGCGGAGCCCGCCGGGGCGGCAGCCCGCACCTGCCGTAGTGCTCCGGTGAGCGAGCCGGCCGCCCGCACCGTTGCGGCAATGCCGGGCAGCAGCGCCTCGGCCGCGATCTGCTCGGGTTCGCACGAGTGCACCCCGCGCACGACCGGGCGCACCAGCGCCTCCAGCACCCCCCGACCCATGCGGGTGGTGACCAGCTCGGCCAGGGTGAGCTCCGCCGTCACCGGCTGCACCGGGAGGTGGAGGTCTGCCCGCGCGCGGTCCAGACCCTCGGCGCCGAGCACCTCGAGCAGGCCGGGCGCGTCGGTGTCGATGGGGATGCCGAGCACGCCGGTGGCCGGTAGCGGGTGCAGCCGGCCGGCGTGCAGCACCCGGGCGGGCGCGGGTCGTGGCGTGACCACCGGCAGGTCGAGCTCGCCGGCGAGGGCGGCGACCTGACCGCCGCGGGTGGCGAAGCTCTCCGCCCCGGCGTCCAGGTCGATCCCGGCCACCCGGTGCCGCCCGACCAGGCCACCGACGACCGGCCCGGCCTCGAGCACGGCGACGTCCGCCCCGGCGCAGGCGGCGGTGCGGGCCGCGACCAGGCCGGCCATGCCGCCGCCGATGACGGCCAGGTCGAGCCTCACTGCTCGTGCAGCCACGCGGTCAGCCGGGTGAGCACCTCGGCGTCGGCATCCGGCGGGACGCCGTGGCCGAGGTTGACCACGTGCGCCGGGGCGGCCCGGCCCGCGGCGAGCACCTGTTCGGCGTGCGCGCGCAGCACCGGCCAGTCGGCGGCGAGCAGCGCCGGGTCGAGGTTGCCCTGCAGCACCACGCCCGGCAGCGCGGCAGCGGCCTGGTCCAGCGGGGTTCGCCAGTCCACACCGACCACGTCCACCCCGACCTGGTGCATCGCCGCGAGCAGGTGCCCGGTGCCCACCCCGAAGTGCACGGTCGGGACGCCGCGGCCGGCGACGCGCAGCTCGCGGACCGGGGCCAGCGCGGCCGCGGAGTACGGGGCCACGCAGCGGGTGTAGTCGGCCAGGGCGAGGGTGCCGGCCCAGGAGTCGAACAGCTGGGCGGCCGAGGCACCGGCGCTCACCTGGGTCGCCAGGAACGTGCCGGTGATCTCCGCCAACCAGCCCATCAGGTCCGCCCACACGCCGGGTTGGGCGTGCATCATCGTGCGCGCTGCGAGGTGGTCCTTGGACGGGCCGCCCTCCACCAGATAGGCGGCCAGCGTGAACGGAGCGCCGGCGAAGCCGATCAGCGGGGTGCTGCCGAGCTCGCGGACGAGCTGGGCGACGGCTGTGCTGATCGGGGCGAGGGCCTCGGTGGTCAGGGTGCGTTCGCGCAGGGCGGCCACGTCGGTGGCGGTGCGCACCGGGTGCTCCAGCACCGGCCCCCGGCCGGGCACGATGTCCACCCCGACCCCGGCCAGCCGCAGCGGCACCACGATGTCGGAGAAGAAGATCGCCGCGTCCACCC
>CAZMDO010000093.1:0-8720 GCA_964564445.1 uncultured Ruaniaceae bacterium
TGACATTCCCACCACAACGGCGCGATACCAACGAAAACCCGGCCCCACGCCGTCGCCGACAACCCTCGCAGCAGGCAGAGCCCGGGGTGGCCGAGCGCGCGGTCGGTCCCGGCGGGCGGCGACCGTCCTCAGTCGCTGCTGGGATAGGTGACGACCTCTGCCGACGGCACCTGGCCGATCCGGGTCCGAGTCGTGGGGCGCACCGGTCGGAAGGTGTCGTGGCTGCCGTCGCTGGGTACACCGGTCGCCTCCAGGAAGTGCCAGCCTCGGGCGTCACGGCGCCGGCTCATCCGGAGCATCTCGTTCAGGGTGTTGAACCAGGTGAGCGGGTCCGTGCCGAGCTCGTCCGGCAGGTAGCGTCGGACCTGGGCCTCCGCGAGGGCCTCGGCTGCAGCCGGAGTCTCCGCCGGTCCGAACTTCTGCCCGGCCAGGGCGTTGATCCGACGGGCGATGAGCCCGTAGGTGAGGTCGTAGGCGTGCCTGGCATCGTCCAGGTGCTCCTGCTCGCCCGCACGAAGGAGCCTCGAGATCTCCGGGCTGACGCGCCAGTAGTCCCGGGGCACCAGGCTGTGGTGATCGCCTGCCGCGAGGTAGTAGCACTCGTGGGTGGCGTCGGTGGCGGTGGTCGGCTCGACCTCGCCGTAGAAGCGGCGCTCGGTACCGTCGATCTGTCCGTTGTAGCGGGTCACCAGACTGGGCGCGGTGAAGGCGTTGGCGCCCTGGATGCCGGTGTAGCCCATCAACGTGCCCCCGGTGCTGTGCGACGCCACCTCGTGGGCACCGTCCGGTGGCGCGACCGCGACCGGCACACCCGCGGCGGCGATCGAAGCCCCAGCGGTGCTGCGGGCGCGCTGGTGGAGCTCGGTGAGCGATGCGGGCTCCGGGCCGGCGGTCGAGGCCGGCCCGGTCGCGAGCGCCGGTGCGGCGGTGCGCTCAGCTCCGACGGTCCGCTCGGCGCGCTCGGCCTCCAGCAGGCGGGTGACGGCGGCGTTCCCGACGGTCCGCTGGGCAGCGATCACGCGGGCCTGGCGCACCGTTCGCGCGTTGCTCAGTCGCAGACCGGCGGTCGAGCGCCGTTGCTGGGCCACAGCCTGGGCAGCGAGCGCGGGCTCGGAGCCGGGCGCGCACGCGGCGGCCTCGGGTGTTGGCCTCCGGGTGCCGGACCGGCCGCGCCCGGGCGCACCAACCACGCGCTCCTCGCCCTCGAGTCCACTCATGGCGACCTCCGTGCGGCACCGACGGTGGCACCAGCAGGTCGACCATGCTACTCGCGGGCTGGCTCGGCGCACCGGCAGACTCACCCGCCGGTCGTCTCCCTGCCCGCAGCGACTGGTTCCTGGTCGTCCGATAGGCGTCGTACGACGATGCCCCGGCAGCGTGGAACTCGCCGACGACGATGAGCGGGTAGCGCTCGGCGTGCTCACTGCCGATCTGCAGGTCGAGCAGGTGCTGCCCGGCAGCGGCGACCACGAGGAAGCCCTCGGCCCAGTCATCCATGCGCAGCGCGACCACGGGCAGTCCGATCGTCGCCGATCCAGCGTGCGGTCAGCCGTGTTCCGAGTGGGCCGCGGCGAACGCGGTGAGAACCTCCTTGGAGAGTCGGCCCCGCACGCCGACCTCCATCCCCTGCGCCCGCGCCCAGGCCCGTACCCGCGCCGGCTCGGGCGTACCGTTCGTCGATGGCAACGGAACGGGGTTCGCGGCAGTGCCCGACGCTGCAGTAGGAGCCTCATGCTGCACCGCGGTCTTGGCGGGCGAGTCGGGGACGGTCCGGTCCGCTCGCGGTAGCGCAGGTTGCAGGTGTTGCAGCAACACCTCGTACGCCTGTGGGTGCACGGTCCGTGTGCCGAGCTCGGCAGCGCGCGCCGCTTTGGTGCCATCCACGGTGCCGTCCGTGATCAGCATCGCAACTCTCGATGACACTGATGACAGCACTCGGACGCCGAGGCGAACCGATGCTTCTTCGAGCCGGTCGCGATCGAAGGCCTCGCACCCGGTGAAGACAACCTTGTCGCCCACTCGAAGAGGCTCCCCGTGTGACCAGCCCGCCGGGAGCTCGCCCAGGCCTGCAGACAAACGCGCATGGCGGGCGGCTTCAGCTTGATTGAGGAGGGAGGGAATCGTCGTCGGGTCGACGTCCAACAGGGTGGCGATGCGCTGGAGCTCAGCCCGTTCGGCGCGAGTGACCCTGCCATCGTGCAGAGCTGCGTGCGCGAGGGTGAGCACGAACGCCAGGTGGGCGGCCTGGACGTCATCCGGTGCCAGTTCGCCGTCCTCGGCAACGCCTCTCAAGTCGGCAGTCTCATCGAGTGTCAGCTCCCCGTCCTCGAGCACCTCGGCCAGCTTCTCCAGGTAGGGCACTGTGCCGGCTGGTGCGCCCTCGTCCAGGGCGTCAACGAGTGAGAATCGCTGAACCATCTCGACCAAGGCTGGCGGCGGACCTGCAGCTTCCCTGCGGCGAATGTTCTTCATCGCCCGGTCGGAGAGTCTCCTGCCGGTCGACCTGGTGGGGTGCGTGTTGCGCTCGGCAGGGGACAACGTTGGGCCTGCGGGCCACGCGGTCGACAACGCCTCGGCGGGCAGTCGGAGGTGCTCGGCCAGTGGGGGAAACCCCAGCCGCGGGTTCATGAAGGCGGCCAGCAGTCCGGCGGTGGCTCGGGCGTCACCGAGCGCCGAGTGGGCCCCTATCAGCGGGGTGCCTACCGCCCAACAGCAGTCGGCCAGGCGCCGTCGGTCCAGGTCGGGAAGGTGGTAGCCGGAAGCCTCCAGGGTGCACAAGGCGGGCAGATGTGGCATCACCCATCCGGCGCGGCGGTACTCCGCCCGGAGGAACGCCAGGTCGAAGCGGGCGTTGTGCGCCACAATCGCAGCCCCGGCCAGTTGTTGGGACAACACCTCGGCGACGTCCTCGAACAACGGTGCCCTCGCCACGTCGGCGTCGGTAATTCCGTGAATGTGCGTGGCACCGACAGGGCCTTGCGGATTCAGGCGGGTGGACCATTCACCATGCACGCGGCCCCACGGATCGGTCGTCACCACGGCAACCTCGATGATTCGATCTGCCGCGGCGCTCAGGCCTGTGGTCTCAACATCAATGACCGCGAAGTGCGGATGGCCGGCCATGCTGTCCGCGCCAACTGGTGCTCGCACGTCCTGCTGCGAGCGGACCGGCGGTGCTCCTGCACGTGATGGCCGTCGCCGCCTACGAATCCAGTCGAAGAAACCCATGCCCTGCCTCTCTACCGCGAAATGCCCTTCATATTGGCAGCGCCCAGCTATACGCCGCAGCGGTTTCACTCCGTTCATACGGACCTGCATCGTCCTCACTGCGGCGTTCCGTACGGGTCCGAGAGCGGCCTTGAGCGAAGGTAATAACGTGTCCGCAGCCCGAAGCCTCGCCGTCCTGGGCCAACGCTCATACTCGTCACGTAGAGTCGAGCTCGTGGATCAGATAGTCATCCCGGCAGAGCTTGCGCGACAGCTCGGTGTCAGTGCGAAGACCATTCGTCACTGGCTCCGTAGTCAAGGATGGCAAAACGTCCCGTACACACGTTGGCGGCTCTCGCCTGCCCAGGCGGCGCAGGTCCGGGCGCATTTCGATCGGGAGCCGCGGCAACGCAATATGGCGACGGAAGGATGCACGCCTGGAGCCGGATTTCCCGGGGGTGTTTCCCAAGGCGAAGAATCGTTCGAGCGGAGATCGGGGCGGTAGGCCTTTGCCCAGCGACGGTGTCGTCGATCCTCGCAGCAGGCCCGGCGTAGGTGCGCTACCGTTGACAAGAGGGAAGGAGCCACGATGACCAAGCAGACTGTGTCGGCAAAGACGCGCCGTCAGTTCGTCGTGCGCTCGACCAAGGCCTCGGCGCGGTTGGAGCGTCGCGTCGTTCCTGCTGAGCATGTCCGCTCGGCCAAGGTCGAGAAGTTCGTGGAGTCGCTGCACCCGAAGCCCTGATGGCCCTCGAACCTGACTACGGCGAGACCCTCCTCAACCCCGAAGAAGCCGCAGCGCTCACGCCCGAGGCTCGTCAGTTGCTGGGCGACCCAATCCGCAAGGCCGACCTGTACGACTTGGAGCAGCGCATCCAGGTTGAGGTTGCTGATGAGTGGTGGGCAAACCTGCTCGACGTCAACGTACCGATGCGGGACCTTCTCGACGACCACTTCGTGCGCGATCTCCACCGCCGTCTCTATGCGCCGGTCTGGGAGTGGGGAGGACGCCAACGCTCGCGAGAGACCAACATTGGCGTCGCCCCCGAGCACATCGCTGTCGAAATGCGTAACGCACTGGACGACCTCAACTACCAGTGGGCGCACCGGACGGGTATCGACGCCCGAAGTCTGGGCATCGCCACCCATGCCGCCTTGGTCCGCATCCATCCGTTCGTGGACGGCAACGGTCGTGTGACGCGACTGATGGCGGACCTCGTATATCTTGCGGGACAATCGGGCTGGGAGCCGATCCACGCTTATGACTGGGACGTAGACCGCACTACCTATGTTCGGCTCCTCCGCGAATACGACATGACCCGCGATTCCAGTGCGCTTGCCGAGTTCGTTCCCGTCATCAACCTCGAAGGCACGGAATAAGCGGCTGAGCCTGATAGCACGTCAATCTGGAGCCGGAATGCCGCGCGCTCAAAGCAACCAGAGGGAAACCCGGTCATGGTCTGACGGTCCCGCTAATCCTCGAGGTGCCGCAGTTTGAGCACGCCCTGCGCCGTCGGGACTTATCCCCTTGCTCGCTCGTTCCAGGCTCGCCGGGAGGACTCGCGCCTGGGCGACCGGCTGATCGCCTTGGCCGCTCCTCGACGCAGAAGCTCCGCCGTCGAGCATGTGCAGGCATCTGGCCGCGCACCAGAGGCGGCGCTGCGGACCGGCCTCAGAACCGCCGTGGGGCCAAGGAACGCCCCAGCATCCCGAAGGCCCCGCACCCGACGACGAACCTTGACAGCATGAACGCCTTACGGCATCGTCAACCGCCAGGTAGATGATTTACATCGCGGAGCCGCGATGGTGCCGGTCGTAGCTGACCGGGCCTCCGCCGGATGAGGGAGAGCATTCGATGGCATGGCAACGTCGCCCTGGGGTTGAGCCGAGCCCCGCCGCGCACCGTTCGACCCGCTGCCGCCTGGCCTCGCCGAGAGCTCACCGTCAACGAGCCCTCGACCCCGCTGCACCACGACGTTCCGATCTCACCCACACAACGATGAGGAGTAGTTGATCATGGATGCCTCCGTCTCCCGCCGCGGAATCTTGGTCGGTGCTGGTGTCGGTGCCGCCGCGGCCGCGGCCACCATGCTGCCCAGCAGCAGCGCCCACGCGAACCCACCCATCGGCAAGGGCAGAACCGTGCTCCCCGGTGCCGATGTTGCCCATGCCGACGACTGGCGCGTGTTCGACGGCCGCCGGATCGGCATCATCACCAACCCCACCGGGATCATCCAGGACGGCTTGGTCAGCATCGTGGACGCCATGCACGCCTCCGGCCGGGTGGACGTCGGCGCGGTCTTCGGCCCCGAGCACGGCTTCCGCGGCACCGCCCAGGCCGGCGGCTCCGAGGGCACCTACGTGGACGAGCGCACCGGCATCACCGTCTACGACGCCTACGGCGCCAACGCCGCCAAGTTCGAGCAGTTCTTCAACCAGTCCGGCGTCGACACCATCGTCTTCGACATCCAGGACGTCGGGGTGCGCTTCTACACCTACATCTGGACGATGTACGAGGCGATGATCGCCGCCTCCCGGACCGGCAAGGACTTCATCGTGCTGGACCGGCCCAACCCGGTCGGCGGCACACCGCACGGCACGATGATGACCGACGGATACACCTCCGGGGTCGGCAAGGACAAGATCCTGCAGGCGCACGGGATGACCGTGGGCGAGGTGGCCCGCTACTTCAACGGCGAACTGCTCGAGGCCGCGGGCGGCGCCACGCTCGAGGAGGTGCAGGTGGTCAAGGTCGTCGGCTGGAAGCCCGAGATGCTCTTCGCCGAGACCGAGCTGCCGTTCGTGCTCCCCAGCCCGAACATGCCGACGGCGGACACCGCCTTGCTCTACTACGGCACCGGGATGTTCGAGGCCACCAACATGTCCGAGGGTCGCGGCACCACCCGGCCGTTCGAGCTGATCGGCGCCCCGTACGCCGACTACCGGTGGGCCGCCGAGCTGAACGAGCGGGAGATCCCGGGCGTGGAGTTCCGCGAGGCCTACTTCAACCCCACCTTCTCCAAGCACCGCGGCGAGGTGTGCGCGGGCGTGCAGGTGCACGTCATCGATCCGCACGCGGTCTCGTCGATCAATGTGGCCACGCACATGATGACCGCCGCCCGCGACCTGTACGACGACTTCACCTGGCGCGCCCTCGATGGCGACCATCCCGGGCGCTGGATCGGCCTGCTGACCGGGTCGGGAGTCTTCCAGGAGCTGCTCGAGGCCGGCGCCTCCGCCGAGGAGATCATCGGTTCCTGGCGGGACGACGAGGTCGCGTTCGCCAGACAGCGCGAGCCGTACCTGCTCTACAAGCGGAAGCCGTGAGCATGGCGGCGACCACGCAACCAGGAGTCATGACCGCCCGGATCTCGCGCCGCACGCTGCTCACCGGCCTGCTCGGGATCGGTGCCGGCATCGGGATCGCCGCCCAGCCGGGAGCCCCCGCGTGGGCGGCGGACGGCCACGCCAAGGGCCGGTTCGACCAGCCGCTGACCGGGTACACCTCCTACAAGCGGCTCAAGGACGGCACGCCGAACCAGGTGCACCTCGATGCCGCACCGCTGGACCGTGGTTGGGCGGAGGTGGTCTCCTACACCGAGCCCGCCGAGGGCGCCGACCACCCGCTGTACGTGGGTGGGGCGCTGCTGTGCGGGCACCAGGGCCGGGTGGTGCTCCGGCGCGCCGCGGGGCAGTCGCTGAAGTACGCCGACGCCGACACCCTCCTGCCCGAGTCGGAATGGATCGACACCCGCACCGACACCATCTACGACATGGCCTCGGTCACCAAGCTGTTCACCTCGATCGTGGTGGTGCAGCAGGTCGAGGCGGGCCGGATCGACCTCGACCAGACGGTGGCCCACTACCTGCCGGTCTTCGCGACCAACGGCAAGGAGGCGGTCACGGTCCGGATGCTGCTCACCCACACCTCCGGCTTCACCCCGTGGATCCCGCTGTACCGCGACTACCCGGACATCCCGTCGCGCATCCACGCGGTGCTCACCCAGCCGTTGGAGAACCCACCCGGGTCGACCTACGCCTACAGCGACCTGAACCTGATCACCCTGGGTGTGCTCGTCGAGCACCTGACCGGCCGGCCGCTCGATGAGCTGGTCGCCGAAGGCATCACCGGACCGCTGGGCATGGTCGACACCGGCTACAACCCGCCGGCCTCGAAGCTGGCCCGGATCGCCGCCACCGAGTATCAGGAGGTCCCCGACCGCGGGATGGTCTGGGGCGAGGTGCACGACGAGAACGCCTGGTCCCTCGGCGGGGTCGCCGGGCACGCCGGCATCTTCTCCACCCTGGACGACATGGCGATCCTCGCCCAGACCATGCTGAACGGCGGCTGGTACCGCGAGCAGCGCATCCTCGCCGAGGAGTCGGTCACGGCGATCATCACCAACGAGAACGAGGAGTTCCCCGGTGACGCGCACGGGCTCGGCTTCGAGCTGGACCAGCGCTGGTACATGAACGGGCTCACCTCGATCCGCACCGCGGGGCACACCGGGTACACCGGCACATCGCTGGTGATCGACTTCAACTCGGCATCGTTCGTGATCCTGCTGACCAACCGGGTGCACCCCTCCCGCGACTGGGGCAGCATCAACCCCGCCCGGCGGGCCGCGGCGGACGGGATGGCCGATGCGATGGGCATCAAGCCGTACGCCGGTGGCCGCTCCTACTGGAAGGCCTCGGAGGCCTCGAACAGCACCTCCACCCTGGAGCTTGCGGTGCCGGCGACGGCGAGCGAGCTCCGGTTCGGGCTGTTCCTGGACATGGAGTCCTGGGACCCGTTCGCACTGGAGATCAGCACCGATGGCGGCACCACCTGGGAGTTCCTGCCGTACACACTCGACGGTGAGCTGATCAGCGAACCGATTGGGCGTTCCGGGCTGCGGCAGTGGCAGCCGGCCGTTGCCCAGCTGCCCGGCGGGCCGTCGGTGCAGGTGCGCTGGCGCCACGACGTGGACACCTACTACACCGGCCGCGGCCTGCTCGTGGACGGCATCCAGGTCCGCGACGACAAGCGGGTGGTGCTGGACGTCGAGCACGACCCGTCACTGCTCACCCCGTCGGGCTGGACCCTGGTCAGGGTCTGACCGGCAGCCGATCCTGGCCCCGTCCCTCCGCCCGACCCGATCAGGCGGGGCGGGGCCAGGCTCCCCGGCCACGAGCTCAGAACAGCGCTGGCTGCATACCCAGGTCCGCCAGCCCGGGCCCCACCGGCTCCCCAGCACCCTGCCGAGCGGTCACCTCGGCCGGGTCGTTCCGCAGCGACCACCGGCCGCTCTTCGCCCCCGCACCCGCACTGCCGACGCCCCGGTCGCGCGTCGGCCGCTCAGCGAACCCATGCTTCCGCCGCAGCCGCCGGACCCGACCGGCGAGCCACTCGCGGTACTCGGCCGACGCATACGACCCGCGCCCGTACAACGCCTCGTACCGGGGCACCAGCTCCGGGTAGTCCCGACCCAGCCAGGCGAGGAACCACTCCCGGGCACCGGGCCGCAGGT
>CAZMDO010000094.1:0-8644 GCA_964564445.1 uncultured Ruaniaceae bacterium
TCGTGACCGCAGAGCACTACTCAGCGTCGGGAGTCACGAGTGCATCGATTCAACCGGAGAGGAGGGGACCGGGTTGAGGAGGTCCTCGCCGGCGAGCAGGCGGCGCAGGTTCTCCTCGATCAGGGCCTCGGGGTGGTCGGGGCGGCCGCCGGCGCAGTGCGGGGTGAGGATCACGTTCGGTGCCCGCCACAGCGGCGAGCCGGCAGGCAGGGGCTCGGTGGCGAACACGTCCAGGGCGGCACCGGCGATACTGCCGGCCGCCAGCGCGGCCACCAGGTCCGGCTCCGACACGGTGGCGCCGCGGCCCACGTTCACCAGCCACGCATGCTCGGGCAGGGCGGCGAGCACGTCGGCGTCGACGATGCCGGCGGTGGCCTCGGTGGCGGGCAGGATGTTCACCAGCACGTCGGTGCTCGGCAGCATCTCGGGCAGGTCCTCGGCGGCCACCACCGGGAAGCCGCCGCGCTCGCCGGCAGTCCTCGCCACACCGGTGACGTGGGCGCCGAGCATCTGCAGGTAGCCGGCCAGCCGGGTGCCGATGCCGCCGAAGCCCCAGATGAGCACGTGTGCCCCGGTGAGGGTGGTGAACGCCTCGGGTGAGCCGAACGGCAGGTTCGCGTCCTGGGACGGGCGCCAGACGCCGTCGACCTGGGCCGCGAGCGTGCGGTCCAGCCGCCGCGCGGCTGCCAGGATCAGCGCGAGGGTGTGCTCGGCCACCGGCGCATCGTGCAGCCCGCGGCCGGAGGTCAGCAGCACGCTGTCATCGAACCCGGCCGCCTCGATCGCGTCCGTGCCGGCCATCAGCGACTGGATCCAGCGCAGCTGCGGCAGCTCACCCGGCATCGTGGCGAGCCGCTCGGCCGGCGACTGCCAGATGACCAGCACCTCGGCATCACGATGGGCGACCGGGATGGGCCGGTGCACGTCGAAGACCACGGAGGTCACGCCGTCGGGCAGGGAGACCGACAACGGGATCGAGTCCGGCAGCAGGACCTTCACTCGCTCATCCCGTCATCGCCCACCAGGTGCACCACATGCACCCACCAGTACCCGATCGCACCCAGCACGATCCCGGCCACGCACACCAGCGCCAACCGGGCGTCGGGGGAGCGGCCGGCCAGGAACGCCACGCCCACCCCGAGCAGGGCGACCAGCCAGGCGATCATGCCGGCCAGGAACAACGCCTTGACGTTCACCCGGGCAGGTCGCAGCTCCGGGGGCGGGGTGGAATGAGGGCGAGTCACCCTGCGATCGTAGCCACCGCTCAAAGTTGCTTGCCAAACGGTCAGTCTCTGCCAAGATGCCTGCTATGACCACCTCGTCACAGGCGCCAGAGAAGTCCGTGGGCGCGATCGACCGATTCTTCAAGATCACCGAACGCGGTTCCACAGTCGGCAGAGAGATCCGCGGCGGCCTGGTCACGTTCTTCGCGATGAGCTACATCATCGTGCTCAACCCGCTGATCATCGGCACCGTGGCCGACGGCACCGGCACGTTCATCGGCGGCGACCCGGACCAGGCGATCGCGCGGGTCGCGGCTGCCACCGCCCTGGTGGCCGGGGTCATGTGTATCGCGATGGGCGCGGTCGCCAACTTCCCGATCGCGCTCGCCGCCGGCCTCGGCCTGAACGCCGTGGTCGCCTTCTCCATCGCGGTGCTGCCGGAGATGACCTGGGCCGACGCCATGGGCCTGGTGGTCATCGAGGGTCTGGTGATCCTGCTGCTGGTGCTCACCGGGTTCCGAGAAGCGGTGTTCCGTGCCGTGCCCAAGGAGCTGCGCACCGCGATCAGCGTGGGTATCGGACTCTTCATCGCCCTCATCGGCCTGGTGGACGCCGGCATCGTGCGCATCCCCGCCTCGCTGGCCACCCCGGTGGAGCTGGGCGTCGGCGGTTCGCTGGCCGGCTGGCCGACGCTGGTGTTCGTGGTCGGCCTGTTCGCCGCCATCATCCTGTACCTGCGCAAGGTGCGCGGCGCGCTGCTCATCGCCATCATCGGCGCCACCATCCTGGCGCTGATCGTGGAGGCCTTCGCCCAGGTGGGCGGCTCGGTCAACGCCGACGGCTCGCCCAACCCCACCGGGTGGCGGCTGAACGTGCCGGCGCTGCCGGACCAGTGGGTCACCCTGCCGGACTTCGCGCTGCTGGGGCAGTTCTCCCTGCTCGGCTCGTGGAGCAAGATCGGCGGCGTGACCGTGGTGCTGCTGGTCTTCTCGCTGCTGCTGGCGGACTTCTTCGACACGATGGGCACCATGGTGGCGGTCGGCACCGAGGCGAAGCTGCTGGACGAGGAGGGCAACCCGATCGGCACCCGCCGCATCCTGATCGTCGACTCGGTGGCCGCGGCGGCCGGCGGTGCCGCCTCGGTCTCCTCGAACACCTCCTACATCGAGTCCACCGCGGGTGTGGGCGACGGCGCCCGCACGGGTCTGGCCTCGATCGTCACCGGGATCGCGTTCCTCCTGGCGACCTTCCTGTCACCTATCGTGGACATCGTCCCCTCCGAGGCGGCCACCCCGGCGCTGGTGGTGGTCGGGTTCCTGATGATGACGCAGGTGCTCGGTATCGACTGGACCCGGGCGGACGTGGCCGTGCCGGCGTTCCTGACGATCATCCTGATGCCGTTCACCTACTCCATCACCGCCGGGATGGGAGCCGGGTTCATCGCCTACGTGCTGATCCAGGTGGCGATGGGCAAGGCCCGCAAGGTGCACCCGCTGATGTGGGTCACCGCAGTGCTGTTCATCTTCTACTTCCTCCGCGGGCCGCTGCAGACTGCGTTCGGGTGACGGATCGGGCAGATGCACCGCGGGCGCGGCTCCCCTCGTGGGAGGCCGCGCCCGCGGTGTTCCTGGGCGTGATCAGGCGGCGGTGATGCTCAGCTCCGCTGCCGGCCCGTCCCAGGTGAGCGCCTCGTCCTCGATGCCGACGGTGACCTTCGGCTCGAGCACGACCCGCACGGTCTCGGCATCGGCCGGGATGAGGAACACCGGGTTCTCCCGGAACGGGGAGGACAGGTAGGGGGCCGGGTCGTGCTGGCGCACCGTGGTGCCGTCGGCCAGCTCCACGTAGATGCCGGTCTCGTCCGAGCTCACCGCCTCGAACTCGGCCCACTCCACCTCCACGGAGAGGTAGATCTTCCCGCTACCTGCCCAGCCCTGGCCGTTGTCGCTGCGTCCCAGCCACGGGGTGACGAACCCGCCGACGACGCTGCCGGCGAGCCGCTGCTCACCGGTCAAGCCCTCGAAGGTCTGCTCGAACACCTCGGCCTCGGTCACCTCCACCTGGTGGCCGGCCGCCTGGTAGATGTGCTCCACGTCGCTGGCGACCCGGCTGCCATCGAGCAGGCTGAGCGCCTGGAACTTCCGGTCGGTCTCCACCTGCAGGATCCCGGCGTCCGCGCCGGAGCCGGTGGGCACGCTCGCCACCAGGGTGCCGCGGTGCATGGTGCCCTCCGACGTGGTGAACACCTCGGCCACCTCGTTGCCCGCCAGGGCCAGCGTGGCAGTGCTGTCCGGGACCTCCCCGCGCGGCTCCCACTGGGGGTCGTCGCTGCTGTACCGGGCGACCCAGAACACGTGGCCATCGGCAGCCTGCACCGCCTCGACGGGCTCCTCGCCCTCCGGCTGCTCGACCTCGCCGCCCAGCTCCTCGACCACCTCGACGCTCAGCGTGTCCGTCTGTGCCACGTCGGTGATCCGCAGGTCCACACCCGGTGCGAGCAGGTGGGCGGTATCGCTGGGATCCACCGGCGTGAACTCGGCCTCGACGGACAGCGTGGTGCTGCCGGCCAAGGCCGCCGGTGCCTGCGCGAGCTGCTGGCCGGTCTCGGCCTGCTCGGTGTCATCCTGCGGGCCGGCGTTGCCGCGGGAGCCATCGGCCCCCGCAGAGCAGCCAGCCAGACCGAGGGCTGCCGCGGCGGCGATCGCGACCACCGAACTGCCGACCTGACGTGACCACGGGCGTTGCATCTGAGCATCCTTCCTGCGCACAGGGCAGCGCCGTGACGCTGCGTGCGGCTCCGTTGACTCGAACGACGGGTGCCGCAGCCGGCCCCCTGACAAGCACATGACCATAGCCAGACCTGGACGCGGCTGGGACCGCCGGTGTGAGCCAGGACACGAATGGTGCAGGGCGAGTGCGGTGCGGTGCTGTGATGCAGCGCACCGCGCCGATCTTTACTTAGCAAAAGTAATGATCTACGATAGGCGACGATGTCATCCGAGCGCGCAGATTCCGCAGCCGGAGGCAGCCCCTCGGGGAGCGGGCGGACCCGAGCCGGTGGCCGCGAAGGTCAGCGGCTGGAGAAGTGCCTGCCCAAGCCGCCCGGCGGACTCGCCTCCCGGCTCCGCGTGACCCTGCTGCGCTCCTCCCGCCGGCTGCGCGCCGAGCGGGCCGGGCGGCTCTCCGACGCGCACGCCTCCGTGCTCGGCGCGGTGGTGGCGCACGGACCGTTCACCCCCGGGGAGCTGGCCGCGCGCGAGCACGTGCAGCCGCCGTCGATGACCCGGACGATCCAGTCCCTGGAGGCCGAGAGCCTGGTGCGCCGCACCGAGCACCCCACCGACCGCCGTCAGGTGCTCGTGGAGGCTACCGATGCGGGCCGGGAGTACGTGGCCGAGACCCGGCGGCGCCGCGACCAGTGGCTCTCCCGCCGGCTGGCCGCCCTCACCGTGGAAGAACGCACCATCCTGTCCCAGGCAGAGGAGATCTTGAGGAGGATCACCACCCAGTGAGCACCATGTTCGCGTCGCTGCGCCAGTTCAACTACCGGCTCTGGTTCGCCGGCGCCCTGGTGGCGAACATCGGCACCTGGATGCAGCGGGTGGGGCAGGACTGGTTGGTGCTCGCCTACCTCTCCGGGGAGTCCGGGATGGCGGTCGGGATCGTGACCGCGCTGCAGTTCATCCCGTCCCTGTTCCTCAGCCCGCTCGCCGGGGTGCTCGCCGACCGGGTGGACCAGCGCAAGCTGCTCATGGTCACCCAGGGGCTGATGGGCGTGCTCGCCGCCGGTCTGGGTGTGCTGGTGCTCGGTGGGCACGCCGAGCTGTGGCAGGTGTACATCTTCGCGCTCCTGCTCGGTATCGCCAGCGCCTTCGACGCTCCGGCCCGGCAGACCTTCGTGGCCGAGCTGGTGCCCGCCGACGGGCTGGCGAACGCGGTGGCGCTGAACAGCGCTTCGTTCAACGCCGCCCGGCTGATCGGGCCCGGGCTGGCCGGTCTGCTCATCGCCGCCGTGGGCCCGGGCTGGGTGTTCATCATCAACGCCATCTCCTTCGCCGGCACGATCGGGGCGATGCTGGTGATGCGCACCAGCGAGCTGCGCAACGCCCCGCGCACGAAGAAGACCAAGGGGCAGCTGCGCGAGGGGCTGGCCTACGTGCGGCACCGCAGCGACATCATCATGATCATGGCCGTGGTGTTCCTCATCGGTGGGGTGGGCCTGAAGTTCCAGCTCACCTCGGCGGTGATGGCCCGGGTGGAGTTCGGCATGGACGCCGGGGAGTACGGCGTGCTCGGCTCCATCCTGGCGATCGGGTCCCTGGGCGGGGCGCTGATGGCCGCCCGGCGCAAGCAGCCGCGCGTGCGCACGGTGATCATCGCCGCCGCCGGGTTCGCCGTGGCCAGCACGCTGCTCGCGCTCGCGCCCACCTACGAGCTGTTCGCCCTGGCGTGCATCCCGGTCGGGTTCACCTCGCTGACCATGCTCACCTCGGCCAACGCCGCCATCCAGATCAGCACCGACCCGGCGATCCGCGGCCGGGTGATGGCGCTGTACATGATGGTGCTGTTCGCCGGGAACCCGCTCGGGGCGCCGCTGGTCGGCTGGGTGGCCGACGCGTGGGGGCCGCGCTGGTCGATCGGGATCGGTGCGATCGTGGCCGGGGTGGTGGTGATCGTGGCCTCCATCTGGGCGCGCAAGCACTGGCACGTGCAGGTGCGCTACTCGCTGCGCCAGCGCCCGCACATGACGTTCACCAACGCCGAGGACCGGGCCGCCCGCCGGGCCGCGCAGGTGGAGGCGGCGGTGCGGGAGAGCACGGACGCGACGACCGCCGCCTGAGCTGGTTGGCGGCCGGCGGCGTGGTCCTGGTCAGGCCGGTCCGGCGGCGCCGAAGACCTCCGCCTGCAGCCGGTCCAGCAGCTTCTCGCAGGTGCGCTGCTTGATCAGACCCTCGCGTGCGTGGGCGACGGCGTGCAACCCGGAGGCGTCCCAGACCGTCTCGATGACGCACGGGTTCAGGTTCATCGACCCGGAGCCGAGCATCGCGTACAGGCCGACGACCGACGAGCCGTCCGGCGCGGTCAGCTCACGTTGCTGCGGATGCTGCAGGAACTCGTGCAGGCGGCCGACCAGCTCCGGGCTGCTCGGCTGGGGCCAGTCCCGGCGGCGGCTGTCGAGCTTGGTGAACCACCGGGTGCCCATGCGGGCGCCGATCCGGCCGCCGCTGGCGCCACCAACACCGCCCGCGATGCCACCGCCGGCCATGCCGCCGAGCCCGCCACCGACGGCACCGAGGCTGGCGAGGCTGCCCTCCAGGGCGGCAGTGATCTCAGCGGGCGACAGGAAGAGTGGCAGCTCGGGCATGGGGCGATCCTATCGAGCACCGCGCTCGCGGCGAGCCTCGCGACCGCGACCCCGTCTGCCTCATGCCTTCGCCCCAGCCGCCCCTCGCGCGGAACATTACTGGGGTCATGGCACCAGTAACCGTCCACGCGAGGGTGATGGCAGGGCAGGGCAGGGCAGGGCGCCGGCGCTCGGCCGAGTCGTGTCGGTGGGCCGCGGCATGATGGTCACCATGCACGATGTAGCGGAAGCGGCCCGCGCCGTGCGCGAGATAATCACGGCAAGGGTGGTGCACCGCGACCACTCGCGCGCCCAGGCCCTCGCTGGGGAGTATCTCGCGACTCACGGGCGGGGCTCATGTTGGCCGCGTCCACCTTCATCGCACACCACGTGACCGACTCCGCGACACCCGAGCTGGCCGACGACCGGTTCTCGTTCCTGCTGACTCGCATCGGCAACCTCATCGACATTGCAGCGGCTCACAACGACGTGGACCCGGGGGCGGTGGTTCTCGAAGTGGGCGAAGAGCTCGATGGCGTCGCTACGGGTCCGGACGAGCGTGCCTACCGCGCTGCCCATACCTGCATGGTGGCGCATCACTTCGTGAGACGGGGCGGCTCTCCGTGGGGAATCCAGGCTTCGCTCGATCGCGCAGACATGCTCGTGCTGAACTCAGCACTCGCCAGGATTCTTGTGTTCGTTGCGTGCTCGTTCGAAGAGCCGGCGATGCGCGACGCCTTCTCCGCGCTGCTCGGAGAAGCCGAGCACATCCTGTCCTGCCAGGCGCACGCGTATGGGATGACGATCGAGCGCTTGATCGAGAAGTACTTTGTGGCCCTGGCGATGCAGGACGCTGGCAGTACCTCGGCCTGATCCTCGCAATCCACTAGGCGATACAGCAAGAACGCCCCTATGATCGTATGCAGGATATTGCTGGATGGCGTCGTGGAGGAGCAAGGATGAACAGCACGGCAGAGCGCATCTACCAGTCGTCGGACCTTGCCGGAAGTGGCCGTAAGGCCTTCGTTGCCGACGCGTTGCGCTCAAAGGCTCGACTACGCAGTACCGAGGGCGAGTCGCTCATCATGATGAGAGAAGCGCGCCTGGAGCACGTCTCAGCAGTTCGTGACTACGCGGTTGCCTACCTGACCCTCGACATGGCCATGCGGCGACCGCGAGACGAGCGGCGCGCCAGTGACTACGGCCCATGGGCCTTCCTGAGCGTGTTCCCGGACGACGACATCGAGGATTTTCAGCAGGAAGTCAACGACGCCATCGTGCGTGCTGCCTCCGGCGAGCAGCACACCGCAGTCGAGGCACTCCTTCATCAATGGCGGATGAGCGCTGAGACGCTTGCCGACCCGGTTGCACGCGAGATTCTCGATGGACACATCGGCGACGAGGACTGGGTAGAAGTCGAGTCCTGAGCGCAAGGAGCGACGATGGCGGTGGACGGCCCCAAGCCGAAGGCTTATCAGCCCTTTGTCGCCGCTCGCTATCCCAGCTCCGGGAAGCCAGTGGTGAAACCGGTCTGGCGGGTGCTGGTGCACCGCAAGCACGTTGCCGACTGGAATCGAATCCGCGAAGTGTGCGGGGAACAGAACGGTCTGGAACTGTGGCGGCACCTCACGACCAGGCCAGATCAGAAGCCGCTCCTGGGCACCGTCACGCCGATGAAGGGACGCCAGTACGCGGGTACGCCAGGCGGGATGTCCCGCGTGTACCACTACGAGATCACAGGCGCAGCGCGACTCGACTATCGATATAACGCCCAGTACCGGACCGGTCGCCACGGTGACCCTCACAAGATCGTCCAGATTGTGAGCATCCAGCTGGGCAGTCACTAGTTCCGCGACGGCGGCCGATGCGATGCCCGCCCCTCGCGCGGAACACTACTGGGGTCATGGCACCAGTAACCGTCCACGCGATGGTGAATGGGGCCACCGCACCCGCCGCACTGGGCCGTCCACCGCACCCGCGGCGACGCCCCCAGGCCGCCCTGTCCGCCACCCGGGACGAGCGCCCACCGGGAATGCTGCCCGCCGCGGGCCGGGGGTAGGCTGGCAGCCACAAGCCC
>CAZMDO010000095.1:0-8565 GCA_964564445.1 uncultured Ruaniaceae bacterium
CTTCACCCGCTGCCTGGACACCATCGAGGAGCTGGCACCAGCGATCGTTGCCGACATCAAGGCAGAACTCGAGTCGGTTGCTTGATCGAGCGGCATCGCCGGTATCGCCCCTACGCGCCGGTACACTGGCCCATGCTCACGCGGACCAACAGTCGATACGAGAGTCTGGAGACTGCACATGCGCACGGTAGGCGTCATCCTGGCTGGTGGGGTCGGTGCACGGCTCGGACTGAGCGTACCCAAGCAGATGGTGAAGATCGCAGGAAAGACGATTCTCGAACACACCCTCAGTACCTTCAACCGTAACGAGGACATCGACGAAGTCCTGCTCATGATCACGCCAGGCTGGTCTGAGCACGTTGCGACCCTCTTGGGGGGCCGGTTCGAGAAGTTGGGGCGGATCCTTGAGGGTGGCAGCACGCGCAACGAGACCACACGTAAGGTCATCGAGGCACTAGGTGATGATGAGTGCAAGGTGGTCCTGCACGATGCAGTTCGGCCACTGGTGGACGATCGCATCATCGGGGACTGCGTCCGAGCGCTGGACGCCCACGGTGCCGTGGACGTGGTCATTCCGTCGGCCGACACCATCGTGGAGATTGACGCCGAGGAAGTCATCACAGCTATCCCGAACCGCTCCATGCTGCGCCGCGGCCAGACGCCACAGGCATTCAAGCTGTCTGTGCTCAGGGAGGCGTATGAGAAGGCGCTGGATGATCCCTACTTCTCTGCCACGGACGACTGCGGCGTTGTGCTGAAGTATCTGCCGCATGTCCCTATCAAGACGGTGCTTGGCTCGGAGCACAACTTGAAGGTCACCCATCCAGTGGACCTCTTTATCGCCGACAAGCTCTTTCAGCTGGCCTCTCGAGGCGCGCCATCGCGCGCATCCAGTCATCAACGCTCGCAAGCGCTGAAAGATAAGACAGTCGTCGTGTTGGGAGGATCATACGGAATCGGTGCGGAGATCGGCCGTCTGGCTGCTGAGGCGGGTGCGAACGTCGTGGCACACGGTCGCTCGACTACAGGCCTCCACGTCCAGGACCCGGAGGAGATCAGTCGTGCCTTCAAAGAGACGGCGGAAAAGTACGGAGGAATCGACGCTGTCGTCCTCACTGCCGGAGTTCTCCGTATTGGTCGTCTCGCCGATACGCCGGCGGATGAGATCGCCGAAACTGTTGGAGTCAACTATCTGGCGCCCGTTCACGTAGCGCGCTCGGCCTACCCGTATCTCAAGGACTCGAAAGGCCACTTGTTGTTCTTCACGAGTTCATCGTACACACGCGGTCGAGAAAACTATGCGCTCTACTCTTCGACGAAGGCTGCCGTGGTCAACTTGACGCAAGCGTTGTCCGAGGAGTGGGTGAAGCAAGGCATCAAGGTCAATGTGATCAACCCCGAACGAACGGCTACGCCGATGCGTAGCGCAGCCTTTGGCGAGGAGCCCAGCGGCTCGCTGTTGTCCGCCGAGGCTGTTGCTGAGACATCTCTAGATGTCATCTCCTCTGACGTCACGGGCCTAGTCGTCGATGTCCGTAAGGAGCAGACGAGCGAGCGATCGACGGCGGAGTCGATTGACGAGGCGCTCAAGAGCCAGGAGGCTGAACTGCAGGGATGACGGTGAAACCACCTGGCTCCGGGACCTTGATAGAGGATACAAGTCACCTTTGGTGGTCTGAGCCGCCGGACCTCTCTGTGCCGTCGGCTAGCAATAGATACGCTGCTGCGAAGGAAATCAAGAGTGGCTTATAGGGAGACGACCGACGTGCGCGCGTCCGGCACGATCGCGACTGAGAGGGCCCGAACACCGACCAGGTTCCGCGCAGATATTCAGGGACTACGTGCCATCGCCGTCGTCGGCGTGCTGCTATTTCACCTGTGGCCCAACCGAATGCCTGGTGGATTCGCGGGCGTTGATGTCTTCTTTGTGATCTCTGGGTTCTTGATCACAACCCACCTGATCCAGAAGCCCCCGCGACGTGCAGCCGACTTCCTGCAGTTCTGGGCGCGCCGTGTTCGGCGCCTTCTGCCAGCATCGTTCCTCGTACTCGGCGCAACGGCGCTGGCTGCGTTCCTTCTGGCTCCGATCTCGACCTGGAAGGAGACTGGAAAGGAAATCGTAGCATCGGCTCTGTACGTTCAGAACTGGACTCTCGCTGCTTCAAGCGTCGACTATCTGGCTGCTGACAATTCGCCGACGCCGGTACAGCACTTCTGGTCATTGTCGGTGGAAGAGCAGTACTACTTGGTGTGGCCGGTCGTCATTTCGCTGGTCGTGTACTTTGCTGTCCGAAAGCGGCTCCGGTGGAGATGGTTGCTTGCGGTGGTCATCGTCGCGATCATCGCAGCATCGTTCGCGTATAACATCTGGCTGATGTTCAATGAACCGGCGCTCGCGTACTTCGTTACCCCGGCGCGGATGTGGGAGCTGGCCATCGGCGCTCTGATAGCAGTTCTCTTTAGCGCACGAGCGGCCTCGACCAGTCACCTGAGTGCGTTGGTAGCTTGGATTGGACTGGCTGGTCTCGCTCTCTCCTATCTGGTCATTTCCCCAGAGGACCCCTTCCCCGGGTACATTGCGCTATTGCCAATTCTGTCGACCGCGCTGATAATTGCGGCGAACTCGGAGTCGGTCTACTCGCCAACAAGGTGGCTCTCGCTGCGTCCAGCGCAGTTCGTCGGTGACGCCTCCTACTCGATCTACCTCTGGCACTGGCCGATGGTGGTACTGGCGCCGTTCGTGTTCGGCCCGCTCGGGCGGGTCGAGAAGATCGGGATAATTGTCAGTGTGATCCCACTCTCGTGGGTCACCATGAAGCTCGTTGAGCAGAGATTTCGCGTTTCGACCGTCTTGCACGGTAACACCAGGACATACGGCGTAGCACTGCTGGGCATGGCGCTGGTAGTCACAGGCGGTGCCGTGGTGTTTGGGGTCGCTGATCACCGCCAGCACCAGACTGAAGCTGACATAGCGGAAATGTTTGACTCCGGGGCGAGTTGTCTGGGAGCAATGAGCCTCGTGCAGCGACAATCTGACCCGGCGGCTTGTCCTCGGCCCACTGAGTTAGTTCTTGATCCACTCGCGGCCGAGTCTGACAAGTCTCGTGCCTATGACGATGGTTGCTGGACCTGGCGTCCCTACACCGGTGATCGGACATGTGTCTACGGCTCGGGTGACACGCAGATTGCACTGGTAGGGAACTCGCACGCTGGACACTGGCTGCCAGCGCTCCTTGAACTGATGGACGAACGAGACTGGACAATCACCACCTATCTCGTTGATCGATGTAATCCGTCCGCTGCTCCTCAAGCGTTTGACACGGAGGAGAAGATCGAGGGGTGCCTCTCCTATGGCGAATGGGTGCTTGAGGAGACGACATCGGGCAAGTTTGATGCGGTGATCACCTCGGAAAGACAGTCCCTGCCTGTCGTCGGCCACTCGTTTGATACGAGCGCCGAGGCGGCAGAAGAGGGCTATGTCCCGTTTCTGCAGGCATGGCATGACGCAGGTCTCTCGGTTCTCGTGATCCGCGACACCCCCTTCCCGGGAGCTACGGTTTCCACAATCCCTGAATGTGTGGCGCAGTACGGTGCCTATGCATCGAGGTGCGAGGGCACACCGGATTCCTGGGCTTGGATGGACCCGTTAGCGCAAGCAGCAAGGGACCTGAACCTTCCCGACCAGTATGTGATCGACCCGACTGACTGGATATGTCCAGAGGGGGTGTGCCGAGCGGCGATCGGTGGCGTGATCACCTACTTCGACGGCTCCCACCTTACGGCTACCTACGCGCGTTCCCTGAGTCCGCTCTTGTCCGCAGAAATCGACGAGTTTGATGATGCTGTCTTTGATGGCGCTTGACACCGGCCACCTTCCGTGCCCGGCGCCGGCCAGATCATGCCTGGCGACGAAGTCGGTCTCGTCACATCGGACGATGAAGTGAACTGGTGCTCAGCCGACTCGACATGGGCGCTCCACCCGCAACCAACCGCCCTGATCGGTGCACACTATGAGACCTGACGGGTCTCTAGGCTGTTCAACACTGACGCCGTGTACGTTGCGGCGGGTGCCGATCGAGTCCGAGACGACGAGGTAGGCGGCGTCGCCGAACTCGATCCATCCGATATCGACGCGCGCTGCGTATGTGCTCTGGCCTGTTCGTCGGACCATGAACTGACGCTCGGGCTTGTTTGATACGCGCAGAACAAGATAGAGGATGTCGTAGCTCGGTGAGTGTCCGTGTAGAGTGAGGACCAATTCATCGCGGTTGAGCTGGACGTCTGACGTTACCACGCCCCAGGTGTGCAGCCGCAGCGCTAAACCCTGGTTTCCGGACCATGTCAGCTTGATTGCGTCGTGTGAGTCTCCCAGAGTCGAACCGAGCAGAGCGCGTTGCGTCATTGTGGGGCCGAGCCCGGTGAAGGGTCCCGAGTACATGCCGATCGGCGACTCCACGTCGAATCGCACGTGTGTGCCTTGGCGTAACAATACGACGTGCTCGGCATCCGCGTCTGCCACGTCGATGCTGAGCTCAACCTCGTACCAGCGGCTGATGCCCCATGTACGAGGTGATGACACAGGCGTGCCGAAGGTCACCTCTTGTTGGAGGGGGATCTGCTCGTTGCCGTCCTCAGTCATGAGGTAGGCACGCACCGACGGTGACTCATCGGACGGGAGGTGGCTGACACCGAGCCGACCCGTGATCTTCAGGCGGTGGCGTGACGACCAGCTCTGGTCGGTAAGCAGAGCGACCAGCTTGTGCTCGTGCGGACCCACCCGATAGAGATCTGTCGGCGGTCTGGTGGCCGAGTCCTCGTCGTGGAACGGGAGGAGTGCGACGACACGTCCGCCATGAACTGTGATCGTGGCGTCGTTGAGCCGAGTGCCTCCTTGTTCGATGAACTGGCTGACGCGTTTCGGCGGGGCCGTCAGGGCGAGATAGACGAGCAATCGGTTTGTCACCGAGATCTCCGTCAGGTCACGGACGTCCGCGGGCGTAAGCACGTCGCTGATCATGTCCACCACAGCCCGATATTCTGCGGAGGCGGGATCTCCGGCGGTGGCCTTGATGTAGTTCGGGAAGTGGTGTTCGACCAGCGTCCACAGCCAGCCCGTGCTGACCGCTGGCGGTGCCGCCAGCCGCTGAAGCAGTTTAGCCGTCAGTGAGACAGCGTCGTGACGGGACCGGATGTCCTGAAGTGAGTACATCGACCCTGTAAGGGAGGACGCATCACCGCGGTAACGCCAGTGGTAGGTGGTATTGGCAAGAACAGCGATCGATTCCGCACGACACAGAATCTCAGTGATCACCGGCTGGTCCTCGAAGAGCACTCCTTCCCGGAACCGGAAGTCGTGATCGCGCCAGAAGTCAGATCGGAAGACTTTGTTCCATGTGTAGAAGTCCCTCAGGAGATGTGGGGTTCGGACCACCGTCGTCTGCTGCGCGTGCCGGTGAATGTCCGCAACGCCTGGTACGGGCCGATGGGAACCGTCTGGGAGGAGCCGGACGACCCCGCCGATGGCAAGGTCGGCGCCACTGTGGTTGAGCGCGGTGATTAACGTCTCGAAGGCGCCTGCTGGGAGCAGGTCGTCGGAGTCGATGAACGTGATGAACCGGCCATGAGCGAGCTCGACGCCACGATTGCGTACGGCCCCGAGACCATGATTCTCCTGCTGGATCAGGCGCACTCTGCGGTCTGACGCTGCTACTTCCCGGGCGATTAGAGCAGAATCGTCAGTGCTCCCGTCGTCGATCAGGATGACTTCCAGATCGGTCAGGGTCTGGTCCAGTACGCTTCGCAGGCATTCGCTCAGATACTTCTCGACGTTGTAGATGGGGATGATCACGGAGAGCAGCGGTGCAGACGACGGATTCGTTGTCGATGCGGCTGGGTCCGCGCGGGGAGTCGTCCGAGGGGTGCGGGAGACCCGATGTGCAAGCCGTCCTAGAGTATCCGCCGCCTTGACGACTTTCCGGGACTCTGCCAGTCGTGCCCGGTAGCGTTGTGCAGCTGCGTCGGCACGAACGTGGACGAGCTTCGCCTCGAGGCCACTGACCTGCGCGTGCACCCGCTTGAGCCGCTCTTCGGCCAAGCCTCGCTTGATCCGTTCCGCCTGGGCGCTGTCGGTGGCAGCCAGCAGCCGGGAGGAGTGCTCGGCCCAAGCGCCCTCGACAGGGAACTGGCCTACGGCCGACTCAGCATCAAGGCCTGGCTCGGGGGATCTGAGAGCGGCGATCGTGTCCCACCAACGCTCCTGCCGTCTGCGTCCCTGCTCGACCCGGGGCGTGATCCACTCCCTGAACTCCATAGCCCGGTTAGCGAGCTCCGTTGACGCGTCGAGTACCTGGTCGACGGGGAGGGCTGGCAAGACGAACGAGCTCAGCCCGAGTGGTGCAAGCGCGCCAGTCATGCGGACGGACGAATAGTAGGACAACGAGAGGCCGATAGTGGGAACGCCGAGGCCTGGGCCGAATACGACCGGGTGATAGCGCGTGGAGACCGATAGCTGTGCGTTCGCCGTGACTGCGAGGACATCTTGTGCCCGCAGAGACGGGAGCGAGTGGATCCGGCCGGAACCCGTACGCTCCACGATCGACCGATCTGAGAGCTGGTCTAGCTTCATGGTCGGTCCGTTCAGTGAACCTGCGTGCGGAATCAGCAGCACGTCCGCATCGAGTTGTGCCACGAGGTCGTCGAGCAGACTCGCGATGGAGTCCAGGTAGTCGTGCGTGTCCAACCCGCTCTCACCAGGGTCTGTAGTGAAACTCGCGACGACGTATGGTGCTCCATCGTCGATGAATCCGCCGTGTGAATCGGTCGCGTGGGCAGGAGCGGGGTGGAGAAGCAGGGCGTCATCGAACGTGCGACAGACGCGGTCGGGTGAACCGCCAAGCTCGATAGCAATCTGGTGGCTGGTATCGTCTCGCGCGCCGAAGGCTTCGGCGTAGGCGATGATCTCGCTGAGCTGTTCCCGCTCCCGCAACCCGAGGTCCGGTCCGATCGTCTGACTGGAGACGAACAGCGGCTTGTCGTGGCGGCGGGCGAGGCGGGCGAGAGCGAGCCGTTCATCCAGGTGGTGGGAGAACCGTGCATTCATGTTGCCCCCGCCGGCGATCACGACGCCGTCGGCCGTGGAAACCTCATGGCTGAGTCTGCCGGCCAGCGAATCGTCGTCCAGGTGCCCGGCCAACAGCGGTTCCAGCATCTTCTCGCGATCGGCGACCGACCACGTTGGCGAGAATCCGAGTCGTCCAACGGCTGGTAGACGGTAAAGCTCGGTCGCGACAGCTGGTTCTGAAGCGACCAGCACGATGTCTTTGACGTTGCGCCGTTGAAGCATGCGGACTCCAACTTCCGCCATGGCCTCGTCGCCCACGTGGTAGAGGTTTCGTCGACCAATGTCACCCAGAACGACGAACCTCATTGGACCTCAGCTTCTCTCGCGCACCGGGTGCAGGGGTGGAAGGATCTCGGACTGCTGGGCCAACGACGGTCCGGCCCAGGCTGCTTGCCCACACTATCGGAGCAACCAGCTCCGGGCCGCGACCCTCAGCTCACCACCACAGGTTCTCCAATCGATAGAGGAAGGCAGCGGTGGCTTCGCGCGAGATCTGGTTGCGAGGGCGGAAGGTGCCATCTGAGTAGCCGTTGGTGATGTGCTGGTCGGCGAGCCAAGAGATCTCGTTGTAGAAGACGTAGTCCGTGGGGACGTCGGTGAACTCTGAGGTCGTGTCGGGTGCGTAGCTGCTGGGATTCTGGTACCGGTAGAGGAAGGCGGCCATGGCTTCGCGGGAGATTGGGTTGCGTGGTCGGAAGGTGCCATCTGCATACCCGTGGGTAATCTCCTGCTCGGCGAGCCAAGAGATCTCAGTGTAGAAGGGATAGTCGGTGGGGACGTCCCGGTATGGAGAGGTGGCGGGCGGGGTGTAGACTGGACCAAAATCATGGGACCCAGCACCGCTATACCTGAACAAGAAGGCAGCCATGGCTTCGCGCGAGATTGGGTTGCGAGGTCGGAAGGTGCCATCGTTGTAACCCTCGGTGACTCCGCTTTGGGCAAGCCAACCGATCTCGGTGGCGAACGGGTACCCACGTGGAATGTCCGTAAATGGTGTTTCAGGAGTGAAGCAGCCGATCTCTGAAGTGTCGAATAATAAATTGATTAGACTCGGCGACTCCGGAAACCAGAACCAGGGACTGTGCGCTTCGATGACCCGGGAGCCATCTGGGGCGACAAATACTGGAAACCCCTCACCGTAATTGCCGAAGAGTGAAGCAACGACTGCTCCGGACGGCACGCTCGGGGGCCAGGACCATGGGTCAGAATCGGTGCGAAAAAAAGCCCATTGCACTCCGTCGATGGTCACCACGCTTTGATCTGAACTGTCTCCCACTTGGGCCGGGATGTCGTCGCAGGTGAGAGCCGGGAGCTGGACCGTTCTATCCGCGGACCAACCGTCGTCCAGCACCGGTTGACACGTCGTGCCCACAAGGAGGTACGAATACAGGTGGGTCGAGCTTCCGTCGGTAAAGGCGTAGCCATCGTCGGCTTCGGCGATTATC
>CAZMDO010000096.1:0-8504 GCA_964564445.1 uncultured Ruaniaceae bacterium
GCACCGCGCTGGAGGCGATGGCCGCCAAGCACGGCTACGCCGACGTGAAGTACGACGAGGGCGTGGGCAAGCTGTCCCTTGTCGGTGCCGGGATGCGGTCCCACCCGGGGGTCTCCGCCAAGCTGTTCTCCGCGCTGTACGAGGCAGGCATCAACATCGAGATGATCTCCACCTCGGAGATCCGCATCTCGGTGGTCACCCGGATCGAGGACCTGGACGAGGCCGTGCGCGCCGTGCATACCGCCTTCGAGCTGGACGCCCACGAGGTCGAAGCCGTGGTCTACGGCGGGACGGGGCGCTGACATGGGCATCACTCTCGCCGTCGTCGGCGCCACCGGTCAGGTCGGGGCGGTCATGCGCGACATCCTCGCCGAGCGTGACTTCCCGCTGTCGACGATCCGCTACTTCGCCTCCGCCCGCTCGGCCGGCACGACCCTGGACTGGCGCGGCCAGCCGGTGGTGGTCGAGGACGTGGCCACCGCGGACCTCTCCGGCATCGACATCGCCCTGTTCTCCGCCGGCGGGGCCACCTCGCGCGCCCAGGCCGAGCGGTTCGCCGCCGCGGGCGCCACTGTGGTGGACAACTCCTCCGCCTGGCGGATGGACCCGGACGTGCCGCTGGTGGTGGCCGAGGTCAACCCGGAGGCCATCGGCGAGGCCCGCAAGGGCATCATCGCCAACCCGAACTGCACCACGATGGCCGCGATGCCGGCGCTGAAGGTGCTGGACGCCGAGGCGGGCCTGCAGCGGCTGATCGTCTCCACCTACCAGGCGGTCTCCGGCAGCGGCCTGGCCGGCGTGCGCGAGCTGGAGGGCCAACTGCGGGCCGCGGTGGACCAGGACCTGACCGCCCTGGTCCGCGACGGGTCCGCGGTCACCGTGCCCGAGCCGGAGACCTACGTGGCCCCGATCGCCAACAACGTGGTCGCCCTGGCCGGCAACCTGGTCGACGACGGCTCCGGGGAGACCGACGAGGACCAGAAGCTGCGCAACGAGTCCCGCAAGATCCTCGGCCTGCCCGACCTGCTGGTCTCCGGCACCTGCGTGCGGGTGCCGGTGTTCACCGGGCACGCGCTGAGCATCAACGCCGAGTTCGCCCGGCCGATCGACCCCGAGCGGGCCCGCACGCTGCTCGCCGACGCCCCCGGCGTTGAGCTGGCCGATGTGCCCACCCCGCTGATGGCCGCCGGCGCGGACGCCACGTTCGTCGGCCGGCTGCGGCAGGACCCGGGCGTGCCGGACGGTCGCGGCCTGGCGATGTTCGTGGTCGGCGACAACCTGCGCAAGGGTGCTGCCCTGAACACGATCCAGATCGCCGAGCTGGTGGCCGCCCAGCGCTGATCGCCGTGACCGCGGCCTACCGCACGATCGCCGGTGAGGCGCTCGCCGAGATCGAGGTGAAGCGCTCGGTGTTCCGGGCGGCCCTCGCCCGCGCCGCCTCCGAGGAGGAGGCGCGGGCGGTGATCGAGCGGGTACGGGCGGCCGGCCGGGACGCCCGGCACCACTGCACGGCGATGGTGATCGGCCCGGAGGGGCGGCTGCAGCGCACCAACGACGACGGTGAGCCGGCCGGGACTGCCGGCTCACCCATGCTCGAGGTGCTCTGCGGGGAGGGTCTCTCGGACGTGGTCGCCGTGGTCACCCGCTGGTTCGGCGGCACGCTGCTGGGCACCGGGGGACTGGTGCGGGCCTACTCCGAGTCGGTGCGGGCCGCGGTCGGTGCCGCCCGGCTGGTGCTGCGCGAACCGGTGCAGGTCTACCGGCTGGCCGTGCCGCACGCCGAGGCAGGCCGGGTGGAGCACGAGCTGCGCTCGCGTGGGCTGGAGCTGGAGGTGGACTATGCCGAGCAGGCCGTGCTCCGGTTCGGCGTCGGTACCGATGAGGTCGACGGCGTAGCCTCCCTGGTCTCCCAGGTCACCGGGGGAACGGGGGCGGCCGAGCCGGTGGAGACCGGCTGGATCGACCGCCCGCTCTGACCTCGCCGCCCGGATCCCAACCATCAGGCCACCCACGTCGCAGTGCCGGTCGGGCTCGGCGTCGGTGGCCGGGTCTAGCATCGGCCGCAGTCGTGCCACCGGGTGCGGCCACACTCGGCGAGGAGGGCCTATGGCAACGTTCACCGGCGAGGACGAGCTCGAGAACGCCCAGTTCCGCGGCACGAGCCTGCGCGGGGCGCGGTTCGTCGCCTGCGACCTGTCCCAGGTCGTGGCCCGCGCGGTCGACCTGGACGGCGCCGACCTGGACGCCCCCTGGCTGATCGAGGGCGGCGCGCCGCTGCTCGTCAACGGGGTGGACGTCGTCCCGTTCGTGGACGCCGAGCTGAACCGCCGCTTCCCCGGCCGGGAGCTGCGGCGGGCCAGCGACCCGGCCGGGCTGCGCGAGGCGTGGGCCGCCCTGGAGCGCACCTGGGCGGCCACCGTGGAGCGCGCCAGTGCCATGCCCGAGGGCACGGTGGACGAGTCGGTGGCCGGGGAGTGGTCGTTCGCGCAGACGCTGCGGCACCTGGTGATGGCCACCGACACCTGGCTGCGCAAGGCGATCGAGCAGGTGGCGGACCCATACCACCCGATCGGGCAGCCGGACGACTCCTTCCCCGACCCCGGAGCGGTCTTCGACGCCACCGAGCCGGACTACCAGCAGGTGCTGGCGGTCCGCGCCGAGCGGCAGGCGATGGTGCGGGACTTCATCGCCGGGGTCACCGCCGAGGAGCTGGCCGCCGAGCGCGCCAACCCGCACGCCCCGCAGTATGCGGAGACCGTGCTCTCCTGCCTGCACACCATCCTCGAGGAGGAGTGGGCCCACCACCGGTACGCGGTCCGCGACCTGGACAGCCTCGCCGCCCGCGACCGCCCCTGATCGCGGGTGCCGTGGCGCACAGGGACCGCCGGGCGGCGCGCACAGGGTGGGTTGCCAGCGGGGCCGATTCGCCGGTCGGGCCTGCCGGGCGGGTCGCCAACCAGTGTCGCCACCAGGGCCGCCGCGAACCCGCCTGGTCAGGCGCCCAGGTGCCGGGCGACGAAGTCGAGCTCGAGGCGCATCTGCCGCACGCGCTCGTCGTCGACCATCGAGGAGTGCCCGGCGTCGTAGGTGTCCAGCTCCACCTGCCCGCCGTGCTCGCGGAGCATGCCCACGTAGTTCTCGATCTGCCGCAGCGGGCAGCGCGGGTCGTTCGTCCCGGCCAGGATCAGCACGGGGGCGCGCACGCGGCCCACATAGCTCAGTGGTGAGGAGCGCCGGTAGGCCTCGGGTACCTGCGCCGGGGACCCGCCGAACAGTGCTCGGTCGAACGCCTTCAGCGACTCGGTCTCGTCCGCGTAGGCGGTCTCGTAGTCGGCCACCGGCACCCGCGCCAGTCCCAGGCACCACCGGTCGGGCTGGATGCCCAGGCCGAGCAGCACCAGGTACCCGCCCCAGGAGGCGCCGGCCAGGATCGAGCGCTCCCGGTCCAGCACCCCCTCGGCGCACAGTGCCTCGTGCACCGCGGCGATGTCGGCCAGCTCGGTGTGGCCGACGTCCCCGGTGAGCGCGTCCCGCCAGGCGCTGCCGTACCCGGTGGAGCCCCGGTAGTTCACGCTCAGCACCGCGTACCCGTGGTCCACCCAGGCGGCGGCGTAGGGGGAGAAGGAGTCGGAGTCGTGCGCGCTTGGCCCGCCGTGCACGTCCACCACCACCGGGTAGGGCGCCTCGCCGGTGGTCGGTCGACGCAGCAGCGCGTGGATGCGCCCGCCCGGGCCGTCGGCCCACACGTCCTCCACCCCCACCGAGGGCGGTACCCAGTTGCCACTGAGCTGGATCAGCGGCTCACCGGTGCTCGCACTGATCACCTCGCGCGGCTCGGCGGCCGAGGAGCGGGCCACCCACACGTCCCCGTCCGGGCGCGGGGTGGCCCCCGAGACGGTGCCGATGGCCGACCCGACCTGGCGCACCGACCCGTCACCCAGGTGGTAGCGGTACAGCAGCGTGCGGGCCTCGTGGTCGATCGCCACCAGGATCGCCCGGCAGTCGGGGTACCAGCTGGCGTCGGCCACGTCCCCGGGCAGCCCGAGGTCCAGCGGGCGCACCAGCGAGGTGGCCACGTCCCAGATCAGCAGCCGGGCGAACCCGGTGCGCTCGTGGGTGACCAGCAACCGGGTGTCCCCCGGACGCGGAGCGAAAGCCAGCGCCCACAGACCAAGGCCTGGACCGTCGTCGAGCTCGGCCACGGGCGTGCCGGTATCGGCGCGCACCACCCGGAGCGCGGGGTGGATGGAGTCGCCACGTTCGGAGTGCTCGATCGCCACCAGGTTGCCGTCCTGGCTCAGCGCCGCGGCCTCGGCGTCCTGCTCGTGCGCGTACAGCAGCCGCGGGTCCGTGCCGGCCGAGACCGGGCCCACGTACAGGGCGTGGATCTGGGTGCCGTAGCTCTCGTCGCTCCTGCCGATGACGGCGGTCCCGTCCGCGGCGAGGAGCAGTCCCGCGTCGTAGGCGGGCGGCAGGTCGATGGGCTGCTGGGTGCGGGTGTGCGTGGGGGAGTCGAACGGTTGCCGCCGCCACACGCCGTGCTCGTCGCCGAGGCGATCGTCGAACCACCAGATCCACGCCCCGCGGGGGTCGATGGTGGCCTCGGTGGTGCCGGCGGGCCGCTCGGTGGTCCGCACCATCCGCTGCTCCGACGCGGTCCAGGAGTGCACCTCCTGCACCCCGCCGGCGGTCGCGACCACCACCGCACGGTCCGGGTTCAGCGTCGCCCAGTCGGGCAGCCCGACCCGCCGGGCTCGGAACCGGCGCTCCCAGTCCGGTGGTGGCCAGGTGGTCACTGCTGCCTGCGCATCCGCACGATCAGGGCGGTCACGCCGCCGAGGACCGCCAGTGCGATCACCACGTAGAGCGCGATCTGGCCGCCGGAGGGGCCGGAGCTGATCGTCTCGACGCCGGGGGGCGCCTCGCTGTCGGCCGGGTCGGTCGCCTCCGCATCGCCCTGGTCACCCTCGGCGGCGTCCTGCGTGGCGTCCGCGGTGGGCTCGTCCGTGGCCTCGCCGGCATCCTCGCTCGGGCTCTCCTCGGCCGCTGCCCCCTCGAGCACGGTGAACGTGGACTCGCCGTCGATCGGGTGCCCGTCGGCGGAGACCGCGCGCCAGGTCACGGTGTACTCCCCGGCAGGGAGATCGCTGGCCAGTGCGCGGGTGACCTCCGCACCGTCGATCTGGGTCTCGCCGTCGGTCGCGTCCGCGCCGTCCGGGCCGGTCACCACGATGTCCGTGCCCAGGTCGGTGATGTCCTCGTTGAAGGTGAGCACCACCGCCTCCGGGGCCTGCTCCAGCTCCGCGCCGTCCTCCGGGGTGGCCGAGAGCAGGGTGGAGTGGGCGGCGGCCGGCAGGGCGGTCAGCACGGCGAGCAGCAGTGCGCCGAGCGCGGCCAGGGCCAGGGGGAGGAGTCGGGCGGCCGGGCGCCGGGTGGGCGCGGCAGTGGTGGAGAGGTGGTGGGCCATGTGGCCAGCCTACGACCGAGCAGGCACCCGGAGAGCCACAGCATGGGTCACCCGCTCACCGCCCAGCCTCGTGTTGGAACACTCTTGGCGCATTCGAACCAGGTTCTAGGCGAGTTCGAATGCGCTAAGGGTGTTCCCATGCGGCTGCCGAGGCAGGTGCCCCGCTATCCACAGCCCCCTTCGAGTCGATCACACCGGTCGCAGCGGCTGCGGTGACATGGGCCGATGACTGCATCGCTACCGACAGACGCGAACGGGCTCGTCTCGCACGCGGACGCCCTATCGCTGGGTCGAGCGGCTGAGCTGCTGCGCCGAGAGCGCACGGGGGAGGTGCGTCGGATCGGGCGCGGCGTGTACACCGGTGCGCCGCTGGAGCACGGGGCTCGGGGTGCTGCTCAGCGGTATCGCGAACGAGTGCTGGCGGCCGGCCGGCGGATGCGCGACCCGGTGTTCACCTCGTACTCGGCTGCCGCGCTGCACCGACTCCCGCTCGTGGGCAAGTGGCCGGAGGAGATCTATGTGATGTCCGACGGCCCGCACGGCCGGCGCCGGCGGGACGTGGTCAGTGTGGCCCGGCGTGCGCCGGTCGGCGCTGTGCGGGTTGCCGGCCAGCGCGCCACACCCCCGGAGTTCACCCTGGTCCAGCTGGCTCGGCATGCGCAACTTGTGCAGGCGCTCGTAGCGGCGGATGCGGCGGCGATGGTGCCGCGTTCGGAGGGCAGGCGAGCGCTGATCACACCTGAGCAGCTCGTGGCCGAGTACGAGCGCCTGCGACCGTTTCATGGCTCCCGCCGGGTGCGTCCGGTCCTCGATCGCGTGACCACTCTGGCCGAGACCCCGCTGGAGACGCTCAGCCGGTTGGTGATCGAGCAGCTCGGGTTCGCGATGCCGGTGCTGCAGCAGCACTTCTGGCTCCCGGCGCTGGGCCGCGATGCTTACGTCGACTTCTACTGGCCGGACGTCGGGGTGATCGGTGAAGCCGATGGTCATGGCAAGTACCTCGGCGCCGGGTCTGCTGACGGTGCTGCCCAGCGAGTGATCGAGGAGAAGCAGCGCGAGGACGAGCTCCGGGTGCAGTCGAACGGATTCGCCCGGTGGGGGTGGAGCGATGCCTGGCATCCTGTCCGGCTCGAGGCCATCCTGCTGCGCGCAGGCGTCCCACGCCCAGGTCCGCGGCGCGTGCTCGTCTAACTCGCGGACCCGCCCGCCGTTGGAACACCCTTAGCGCATTCGAACCCGGGTACAGGGTGGTTCGAATGCGCTAAGCGTGTTCCAATGCGGATCAAAGGAAGGGAACCACTATGCCGACCACCCATGAGGTGCGTGTCCACCCCAGCTCCGCGGACCTGCCGCGCGCCGAGCAGCTCGCCTGGCGTCTGGCCGAGCTGGCCACCACCGAAGCACCAGTCACCGAGGCGGTCGCCGACATGGTGATCAACCGGGTGATCGACAACGCCGCCGTGGCCACCGCCTCGCTGCTGCGCGAACCCGTGGTGGCCGCCCGCGCACAGGCGCTCGCCCACCCCTACGCCCCCGGTGCCACCGTGTTCGGGCGCAGCGGCGACCTGCGGGTCAGCCCGGAGTGGGCCGCCTGGGCGAACGGGGTGGCGGTGCGCGAGCTCGACTACCACGACACCTACCTGGCCGCCGACTACTCCCACCCCGGGGACAACATCCCGCCGCTGCTGGCCGTCGCCCAGCACACCGGGGCCAGCGGCGCCCAGCTGGTCCGCGCGATCGCTACCGCGTACGAGGTGCAGGTCGCCCTGGTGGACGCGATCAGCCTGCACTCCCACAAGATCGACCACGTGGCCCACCTCGGCCCGAGCGTGGCGGCCGGGCTGGGCACGCTGCTCGGCCTGGACACCGAGACCACGTTCGCCGCGATCGGGCAGGCGCTGCACACCACCACCGCCACCCGGCAGTCGCGCAAGGGTCGCATCTCCACTTGGAAGGCCTACGCGCCCGCGTTCGCCGGCAAGGTCGCCATCGAGGCGGTGGACCGGGCGATGCGCGCCCAGACCTCACCCGAACCCATCTACGAGGGCGAGGACGGTGTGATCGCCTGGCTGCTGGACGGCCCGGACGCCCGTTACCAGGTCACCCTGCCAGACCCGGGCGAACCGCACGAGGGCATCCTGCGCACCTACACCAAGGAGCACTCCGCCGAGTACCAGTCGCAGGCGCTGATCGACCTGGCCCGCCGGCTGCACCGCACCCACCCGGAGCTGGTCGACCCGGCCAACGTGGCCTCGATCGTGATCCACACCAGCCACCACACCCACTACGTGATCGGCTCCGGGGCGAACGACCCGCAGAAGTACGACCCGCACGCCACCCGGGAGACCCTGGACCACTCCATCCCCTACATCGTGGCGGTCGCCCTGCAGGACGGCGACTGGCACCACGAGCGCTCCTACGCTCCCGAGCGCGCCCAGCGGGCCGACACCGTGGACCTGTGGCGCAGGATCACCACCGCCGAGGACCCCGAGTGGACCCGGCGCTACCACTCCGAGGCCCCCGCGGAGAAGGCGTTCGGCGGCCGGATGGAGATCACCCTGACCGACGGGCGCACCCTGAGGGAGGAGATCGCGATGGCCGATGCGCACCCGTTGGGGGCCCGCCCGTTCGCGCGCGAGCAGTACGTGGCCAAGTTCCACACCCTGGCCGACGGCGTCGCTGAGCCTGCGGAGGTCGCTCGCTTCCTCGAGGTGGTCGCCCGGCTGGGCGACCTGGCTCCGGACGAGCTGTTCGGTCTCACGGTCACCGCCGCGCCCGGCCTGCTCGGCCGGGTGCCCAGCCCGAAGGGGCTGTTCTGATGCGCGCCCGCCGCACGGCTCTGGCGGCCGACCGCCGCCCGGGCGCACCGACCCGGAAGGAGGCACGCTGATGCTGCACGCCACCACCTCCGCCGCCGCCAAGCGCCACCACCTGCGCGAGGCGCTCGCCGCCGGGGAGCTGCTCCGCTTCCCGGGCGCGCTGAACCCGCTGTCCGCGCGGCTGATCACCGAGCACGGCTTCGAGGGCGTGTACGTCT
>CAZMDO010000097.1:0-8449 GCA_964564445.1 uncultured Ruaniaceae bacterium
GCACACCACGTTCGAGCAGGTAGTCGGTGAGGTCCTCGGCCATCTTCTTGGTCAGGGTGGTCACCAGCACGCGCTCGTTCTTCGCGGTGCGCTCGCTGATCTCGGCGAGCAGGTCGTCGATCTGACCGTGGGTGGGCTTGACGACCACCTCGGGGTCGACCAGCCCGGTGGGTCGGATGATCTGCTCGACCACACCGTCGGACTGGGACAGCTCGTAGTCCCCGGGGGTGGCGGACAGGTACACGGTCTGCCCGATGCGCTCGAGGAACTCCTCCCAGCGCAGCGGCCGGTTGTCCATCGCGCTGGGCAGCCGGAAACCGTGCTCCACCAGGGTGCGCTTGCGGGACATGTCGCCCTCGTACATGGCTCCGATCTGCGGCACGGTCACGTGCGACTCGTCGATCACCAGGAGGAAGTCCTCCGGGAAGAAGTCCAGCAGGGTGTTCGGTGCGGAGCCCGCCTCGCGGCCGTCGATGTGCCGGGAGTAGTTCTCGATGCCGGAGCAGGAGCCGATCTCGCGCATCATCTCGATGTCGTAGCTGGTCCGCATCTGCAGCCGCTGCGCCTCGAGCAGCTTGTTGCCGCGCTCCAGCTCCGCCAGCCGGCCGGCGAGCTCGTCCTCGATGGTGGAGATCGCCCGCTCCATCCGTTCCGGGCCGGCCACGTAGTGGGTGGCCGGGAACAGGAAGATCTCCTCCTCGGAGCGCACCACGTCCCCGGTGATCGGGTGCAGGGTGGCCAGGCTCTCGATCTCGTCGCCGAACATCTCGATCCGCACGGCGAGCTCCTCGTAGACCGGGATGATCTCCACGGTGTCCCCGCGCACCCGGAACGTGCCCCGGGTGAAGGCCATGTCGTTGCGGGTGTACTGCATGGTGACGAACTGGCGGAGCAGGTCGTCCCGGTCGATCTGGTCGCCCACCCGCAGCGGCACCATCCGGTCCACGTACTCCTGCGGGGTACCCAGGCCGTAGATGCAGGAGACCGAGGCGACCACCACCACGTCTCGCCGGGTGAGCAGGCTGTTCGTGGCGGAGTGCCGCAGCCGCTCCACCTCGTCGTTGATCGAGGAGTCCTTCTCGATGTAGGTGTCCGTCTGCGGGACGTACGCCTCCGGCTGGTAGTAGTCGTAGTAGGAGACGAAGTACTCCACGGCGTTGTTCGGCAGCAGCTCGCGGAACTCGTTGGCGAGCTGGGCGGCGAGGGTCTTGTTCGGGGCCATCACCAGCGTGGGCCGCTGCACCTGCTCGATCAGCCACGCGGTGGTGGCGGACTTGCCGGTGCCGGTGGCGCCGAGCAGCACGATGTCCTTCTCCCCCGCCTGGAGCCGGGCGGTGAGGTCGGCGATCGCGGTCGGCTGGTCACCGGCCGGGGAGTACTCGGAGACCACCTCGAACGGGGCGACGGTCCGCTGCAGGTCTGTCACTGGGCGCATGGGTTCCACGGTACGCCGCGACACCGACAGTGAGCGCAGTGGTACAACTCCTCCATGGCCTCTCCCCGCCCGCTGGAGCTCCCGATCGACCCCGCCGCCGTCGTCTGGTCCGTGCCGGCCGCGCAGCTGCCCGAGGCGCTCGCGCACCGGCCGCTGCTGGTGCTGCTGCACGGGTACGGCTCGCACGAGCGCGACCTGATGGGCCTGGCCGACCATCTGCCCTCCGGTCCGGTCATCGCCAGCCTGCGCGCCCCGCTGCCGGCCGGGCCGGGGTTCGCCTGGTTCCCGATCACCGACCCCGCCCGGGCCGGGGAGCCGGACCTGGACCTGGCGAACGCGGCGACCACCGGCGTGCTGCGCTGGCTGGAGGACTCCCAGGCGCTGGCCCGCACCTGCGGACCGGTCGGGCTGCTCGGCTTCTCCCAGGGCGGGGCGATGGTCACCCACCTGCTGCGCCACCGCCCGGAGCTGTTCGCCTGCGGGGTGCTGCTGTCCGCCTTCACCGTGCCCGGCCTGGTCGGCGGGGACGAGGCGCTCGCCCAGATCGCGCCGCCGGTGTACTGGGGCCGTGGTCTGGCCGACCCGCTGATCAGCGCCGCCGCAATCGACCGTACCGAGCGCTTCCTCACCGCGCACACCACCCTGACCGCGAGCACCTTCCCGGGTCTGGGTCACGGTGTGGCCACCGTGGAGGTCGAGCAGGTCGCGGAGTTCCTGGCCGCCCACCTGGCCACCGGCTGAGGTGGACGGACCTGCCCGGGCGCGCACCGCCGTCGAGCGATCGGACCGGAGCAGCGTGCCGGGCGCCCCGATGCACCCGCGGGCCGCAGCAGGCAGGATGGGGAGGGTACGCACTTCCCCGACACGGTTGGAGACCACGATGCCCACTCCCGTCACCAGCAGCGCGAACGGTTCCTGGCGCGGTGACCTGACTTCCGGGTCCGGCCAGACCACCCTGTCCACCTCCGGCCTGGGCACCTTCGACATGAGCTGGAAGGCGCGCACCGAACCGGGCGCCGGCACCACGAACCCGGAGGAGCTGATCGCCGCCGCGCACGCCGCCTGCTACTCGATGGCGCTGTCCAACGAGCTCGCCAGCAACGGCACCACGCCCACCTCGGTGCACACCACGGCGGACGTCACGTTCGTGGCCGGCACCGGGATCACCGGCATCCACCTGACCACGGTGGCCGAGGTGCCTGGTCTGTCCGCCGAGGACTTCGCCCGGATCGCCGAGGGTGCCAAGGACGGCTGCCCGGTGTCGGTGGCGCTGAAGGCCACCCCGATCACGCTGGACGCCACGCTGGCGGGCTGACGCGGCCTGCTCCTCGGTGATCGGAGGAGCTGAGCCGCTCGGCTGGACCCCGCCTCAGGCCTGCGGCGGGGTCCAGCCGGTGCGCTCGGCCCACTCCCGCATCCGCGGCCACGCCTGGTCGAACCATGGCTCCTTGGCGGCGGCGTAGGCGCTGGTGCTGGTGCTGGTGGCGGCCAGGTCCTGCTTCCGACGGGCGTAGCCGGCCCGGGCGCCGGCATCGGCGCGCAGCCAGTCCCGGCAGCACAGTGCGTAGGTCCAGCCCGGCCCGCCGACCACCCGTAGGTGCAGGTTCACCGCCCGGCCGGGGTCCGCGTTGGCGTGGAAGCGCTTGTCCCACACCGGACCGGGACCGGCCAGACCGGGCTTCGGGCTGTCGTACCACTCCCCCGGCACCCGAGGGAAGCCGGCAGCGGCGAGGGCCTCGGCGAGCCGGTCGGCGGCGGCCAGGTCCACCACGCCGAGCTGCAGGTCGAGCACGTCCTTGGCGGGCAGTCCGGGCACCGAGGTGGAGCCGATGTGGTCGGCGGTGCGGACCAGGTCCCCGCCCGCGCGGCGCAGCCGGTCCAGGATGGCTCCGGCCTGCACCGCCCAGGTGCGCGGGCCGGTGGGCGGGGCGACCAGCTCGGGCTGCTCGGGGCGCGGGGCGCGGCGACCGGCGGCCAGGTTGGCGGTGTACGGGGCGATCCGGTCCCGCCAGAGCTGCCGCACCTGGTCGGCCGCGGCGTCCGGGTCGCCGTCGTTGTCGATCCACTCGTCGGCCACCCGGGCGCGCTGGACATCATCGGCCTGGGCGGCCATCCGGGCCTCGACCTGCTCGGCGGTCATCCCCCGGTCACGCTGCAGCCGCGCGGTGCGCGTGGCCGTGCTCGCCCCGACCACGAGCACCAGGTGGTACTCCGCGGCCAGGTGGTTCTCCACGATCAGCGGCACGTCGTGCACCACCACCGCATCGGTGGGCAGGTCCGCCAGGCGCGCCGCGGTCTCCGTGCGCACCAGGGGATGCACGACGGCGTTCAGCCGGGTCAGCGCGTCCACGTCACCGAACACCCGGCTCGCCAGGGCGGGCCGGTCCAGGCTGCCGTCCTCGGTGAGGATGTCCGGGCCGAGCTCGGCCACCACCGCGGCCAGCCCGTCGGTGCCGCGGGCGAGCACGTCCCGGGCGATCTGGTCGGCGTCGATGAGGTGCCCGCCGCACCCGGTGAGCACAGCCGCGACGGTGGACTTGCCGGCTCCGATGCCGCCGGTGAGGCCGAGGTGCAGCACGGTGGCCCAGCCTAGCGGCCCCTCGGTGCGCACGGCGCCGAGGATGTGCTCAGGAGACGGCGCCGGCCGGGCGGCGCAGGTCCTCGGTATGCGCCAGCGCTGCCCGCAGGGCCGCCGTGAGGCCGGCCACCTGCTGGGCCAGGGGCAGCGAGTCGGTGTCCGGCACGTGCACGAACCCGGCCCGGCGGTGGTGCTGCTCGGCCCAGCGGGCCAGGTGGTAGAACACCGCGTTGCACACGTAGGTGCCGGCGGTCATGGACAGCTCCGCCGGGCAGCCGGAGCCCTCCGCGGCCTGCTGCATCCGCTTGACCGGCAGGCTGGACCAGATCGCCGCCGGACCGCCGGGCAGGACCGGGGCGGCGTCCGGCTGCTGACCGTCGTTGTCCGGGATGCGCGCGTCGCAGAGGTTCACCGCGAGCCGTTCGACGCTGAGCCGGCGCCGGCCGGCGGCCAGGCCGACGCCGAGGGCCAGGTCCGGGTCAGCGGTGGCGAGCAGCTCGGCGAGCCGTGCCGGGGCGCGGTCGAAGGCCACCGGCAGCTCGGCGAGCACCAGGCGCTCCGGCCCGGGCCAGTCGTCGGCCACCGCGCGGACCACCTCGATCGAGGGGTTGTCGCCGCGCCCGTCGAAGGGTTCGAAGCCGGTGAGCAGCACAGTGGGCACACCTGGGAGCCTAACCCGCCGCGGGGGTGGGCTGATGGTGATGGTCCGGCCGAGCTACCGCCATGCGGCCACCCCCGTGCGACCCTCACCGGACGGCAGCGGCCCGCCACCTACGAGAGGTGACGGGCCGCCGTCGAGAACTGACCGTGCTCAGTTGCCGGTGAGCTTCTCCCGCAGCGCGGCGAGCGCCTCGTCCGAGGCGAGCGTGCCGCCGGCGTCCGCCGGGGCCGAGGAGTAGGAGGAGTCGGCCACCTCGCCCACCGGAGCACCGGTGGTCTCGGCGTCGGCCTCCAGCGCCTTGGCGACCTGCGCCTTGTGCGCCTCCCAGCGGGCGTGGGCGGTGGCGTACTGCGCCTCCCAGGCCTCGCGCTGGGCCTCGTAGCCCTCGAGCCACTCGTTGGTCTCCGGGTCGAAGCCCTCGGGGTACTTGTAGTTGCCCTGCTCGTCGTACTCGGCGGCCATCCCGTACAGCGACGGGTCGAAGTCGTCCCCGTTCGGGTCGACGCCCTCGTTGGCCTGCTTCAGCGACAGCGAGATCCGGCGGCGCTCCAGGTCGATGTCGATGACCTTGACGAACACCTCGTCGTCGACCTTCGCGACCTGCTCGGGCACCTCCACGTGGCGCTGGGCCAGCTCGGAGATGTGCACCAGGCCCTCGATACCGTCCTCGACGCGCACGAACGCACCGAACGGGACGAGCTTGGTGACCTTGCCCGGCACGACCTGACCGATCGCGTGGGTCCGGGCGAAGGCCTGCCACGGGTCCTCCTGGGTGGCCTTCAGCGACAGGGAGACCCGCTCGCGGTCGAAGTCCACGTCGAGCACCTCGACGGTGACCTCCTGGCCGACCTCCACGATCTCGTTCGGGTGGTCGATGTGCTTCCAGGACAGCTCGGAGACGTGCACCAGACCGTCGACACCGCCGAGGTCCACGAACGCACCGAAGTTGACGATCGAGGAGACCACACCCGGGCGCACCTGGCCCTTCTGCAGGGTCTGCAGGAAGGTGGAGCGCACCTCGGACTGGGTCTGCTCCAGCCAGGCGCGGCGGGACAGCACCACGTTGTTGCGGTTCTTGTCCAGCTCGATGATCTTGGCCTCGAGCTCCTGGCCGATGTAGGGCTGCAGGTCGCGGACGCGACGCATCTCCACCAGCGAGGCGGGCAGGAAGCCGCGGAGGCCGATGTCGAGGATGAGACCACCCTTGACCACCTCGATGACGGTGCCGGTGACGACGCCGTCCTCCTCCTTGATCTTCTCGATGGTGCCCCAGGCCCGCTCGTACTGAGCGCGCTTCTTCGACAGGAGCAGACGGCCCTCCTTGTCCTCCTTCTGCAGGACGAGGGCCTCGACGCGGTCTCCGACGGCGACGACCTCATCGGGGTCGACGTCGTGCTTGATGGAGAGCTCGCGGGAAAGGATGACGCCTTCGGTCTTGTAACCGATGTCGAGGAGAACCTCGTCACGGTCGACCTTGACGACCGTGCCCTCGACGATGTCGCCGTCATTGAAGTACTTGATGGTCGCGTCGACGGCTGCGAGGAAATCTTCTTCCGAGCCGATGTCGTTGACCGCGACCTGCGGCGCGTTCGTCGGGGCCGGGCTGGTGATAGTCATACGGTGGTGAACTCCGTTGCGGACAGGGATAGTAGTGGACTTGCGGACACGGCACACGCGTGAGCCCGCGGACCGCAGCAGCCGCAAGCAGCAGATCCCGTCCTGCGGCCTGAGCCGCTCCGGATCGTTCGCCTTGCCGCCACCACTTGGGCACAGGAACGCACGAGTAACCTGAACTACCCTACCGCGGGCGCCGAGCAGGACACAATGCGGGCCACCGGCCCCGGCGCTGCCGCGGTGTGGGATCGATCACGTGCCGGCGGGCGATACTGGCCCGATGGACGATCACGAGGCGAGCCGGCCCGGTCCGGACGAGGCGGGAGATCTCGCCGAGGCGGGCTACCGGGAGGTGGACGGCACGCAGGCGGCCGCGGCGACGATCGACTGGTGGTCCCGCAGCGCCGAGGAGTACCTGGCCGAGCACGGCGAGCAGCTGGGCGCAGCGGACTTCCGGTGGTGCCCCGAGGGGCTGCGGGAGGCCGACGTGCACCTGCTCGGCGACCTGGCGGCGCTCCGCTCCGCCACGGTGCTCGAGGTGGGCGCCGGGGCGGCACAGTGCTCTCGCTGGCTCCGCGCCCAGGGGGTGGCCGCGCAGGCCAGCGAGCCGGCCGCCGGGATGGTCGCGGCGGCGGCGCGGCTGGACGCGGCGACCGGGATCGCGGTGCCGATGCTGCAGGCGGATGCCCGGGCGCTGCCGCTTCCGGCGAGCAGCGTGGACGTGGCGTTCACCGCGTTCGGCGCACTCCCGTTCGTGCCGGACGCCCGCCGGGTGCACGCGGAGGTGGCCCGGGTGCTGCGCCCGGGCGGGCGATGGGTGTTCGCGGTGACCCACCCGTTGCGCTGGGCGTTCCCGGACGACCCGACCACCGCGGGACTGACCGTGTGCCGGTCCTACTTCGACCGCCGCCCGTACGTGGAGTCCGACGGCGCCGGGCGGGTGCGGTATGCCGAGTTCCACCGCACCCTGGCTGACCACGTGAGTGACGTCGTCGGGGCCGGCCTGACCATCACCGGCATGCTGGAGCCGGAGTGGCCGGCGGAGAACAGCACGGTGTGGGGCGGGTGGGGTCCGCAGCGCGGGGCGCTGCTGCCCGGCACGCTGATCGTCACCGCCGAGCTGCGCTGAGCGCGTCCGCGGCCGTGACCCGGCGGGTCAGTGGCCGGCGTCGCGCCAGTTCACCCCGGTGCCCACGGAGACCTCCAGCGGGACGGCCAGCTCGGCGGCGGCACCCATCTGCTCGCGCAGCACCTGCTCGACCGCCTCGGCCTCCCCGGGGGCCACCTCGACCACGAGCTCGTCGTGCACCTGCAGCAGCATCCGCGACCTCAGGCCCTGCTCGGTCAGCGCCGCGTCCACGCCGATCATGGCGCGCTTGATGATGTCCGCCGCACTGCCCTGGATCGGGGCGTTCAGCGCCATCCGCTCGGCCATGTCCCGGCGCTGCCGGTTGTCGCTGTTCAGGTCCGGCAGGTACCGGCGGCGGCCGAGGATGGTCTCGGTGTAGCCGACCTTGCGGGCCTCCTCCACCACCGAGCGCAGGTAGTCGCGCACGCCGCCGAAGCGTTCGAAGTACTCCTCCATCAGCTCGCGGGCCTCGGCGGTCTCGATCTTCAGCTGCCGGGACAGCCCGAACGCGCTCAGCCCGTAGGCCAGGCCGTAGCTCATCGCCTTGATCTTCGAGCGCATCGGCGCGGTCACCTCCGCCGGCGGCACACCGAACACCCGGGAGCCGACGAAGGAGTGCAGGTCTTCGCCGGAACGGAACGCCTCGATCAGCCCCTCGTCGGCGGACAGGTGGGCCATGATCCGCATCTCGATCTGGGAGTAGTCCGCGGTGAGCAGCGTCTGGTAGCCCTCGCCGACCACGAACGCCGCCCGGATGCGCATCCCCTCCGCAGTGCGGATCGGGATGTTCTGCAGGTTCGGGTCCGCCGAGGAGAGCCGGCCGGTGGCGGCGATGGTCTGGCTGTAGGTGGTGTGGATGCGCCCGTCCGGGGCCACCGTGCGGAGCAGTCCCTCCACGGTCTGCCGGAGCCGGATGTGGTCGCGGTGGGCGAGCAGGTGCGCCAGGAACGGGTGCTCGGTCTTGACGTACAGGTCCGCCAGCGCCTCGGCGTCGGTGGTGTACCCGGTCTTGGTCTTGCGGGTCTTGGGCAT
>CAZMDO010000098.1:0-6052 GCA_964564445.1 uncultured Ruaniaceae bacterium
TGCGCCGCAGCGTGCGCGAGCTGGGCCAGACGATCGTGATGGTCACCCACGACCCCGCGGCGGCCTCCTACGCCGACGAGGTGGTGCTGCTGGCCGACGGGCGGATCGCCGGCACCATCTCCCAGCCCACCCCGGACTCGGTGCTCGCGGGCCTGGACGCGCTGCGCAGTGCGGAGACCACCGGGGCGGCCCGCTGATGTTGCGCCTGACCCTGACCCAGATGCGTGCCTCTGCCGGCCGCCTGGTGGCGGCCGGTGTCGCGATCGTGCTCGGTACCGCGTTCGTGGCCGCCTCCCTGATGGCCGGTGCCGTGATCGAACGCACCACCTACGACTCACTCACCGCCCGCTACGCCGACGCCGACCTGGTGCTCTCCGGCCAGTCGATGACCACCGACCAGCTCGACCAGGTGCGCGCCACGGACGGCGTGGCGGCCGCTGCCCCGATGGACCTCGCCGGGGCGGAGCTGTCCGCCGGCACCCGCAGCGAGTACGTCGCCCTGGGCCCGGTGGCCAGCGACGAACGGCTCCGCAACGTCACCCTCACCGAGGGTGACCTCCCCGGCCAGACCGGGCAGATCGCCGTCTCCGAAGGCGTGGCCGAACGCCTCGGTCTGCAGGTGGGTGACGAGCTCACCCTGGTCCAGGAGCACTGGACCGCCACCGACGACGGCGGCACCAGCACGACCGAGGAACGCACCCTGGAAGTGGTCGGCCTGATCGCCTCACCGACCCTCTACCTGTTCGCCCCCACCGAGGCGGTGCTCACCCCCGCAGATCTCGCCGACGTGATCGCCTACTCGACCCCGGACCAGGCCGGCCTGCACGCGGAGGTGATCGTCGCCGTCGAGAACGGGGCTGATGTGCCGACGGTGGCGACCGGGCTGTCCGACCTGCTCGGCGGTGTGCAGGTGCAGACCGTGGACCAGGTCGCCCAGGAGCAGGCCGCACGACTCACCGGTAGCGGGAACACCCTGGTCGCCCTGCTCCTCGGCTTCGCCGCGATCGCGCTGATCGTGGCGGCCCTGGTGATCGCGAACACGTTCCAGGTGCTCGTGGCCCAGCGCACCCGCAGCCTCGCCCTGCTGCGCTGCGTAGGTGCCGACCGCCGCCAGATCCACTCCTCGGTGCTCACCGAGGCTGCGATCCTCGGGGTGCTCAGCTCGGTGGCCGGTGTGGCCCTCGGCGTGGTGCTGATGGCGCTCGGGCTGCGGGTGCTCGCCGGTGCCGACACCGGCCTGCCGGTGAGCACCACCCTGGTGGTCACGCCCGCAGCAGTCATCGTGCCGATCCTCACCGGCCTGGTGGTGACCGTGGCTGCGGCCCTGCTGCCCGCACGGCTGGCCACCCGGGTGGCACCGCTGGCGGCGCTGCGTCCGGTGGACGTCCCGCCCACGTCCCGGGCCTCGAAGATCCGGGTGGCGATCGCCGCGGTGGCCGTGCTCAGCGGGGCCGGCCTGCTCGCCCTCGGCCTGTCCGTGGCCTCCGGTGGTGACCCCGACGGGATGATCATCGGGCTCGGGGTCGGGATCCTCGGCGGACTGGTCTCCCTGTTCGGGCTGCTGCTCGGCTGCGTGCTGGTGGTACCGGCGCTGATCCGGTTGGTCGGCCGGCTGCTGGCCCGCACCGTGCCGGCCAGGGTGGCGGTGGCGAACGCCGTGCGCAACCCGCGCCGCACCGCGGCCACCGCGAGCGCGCTGGTGATCGGTGTGGCCCTGGTGACGATGATGAGCACCGGCGCGATGGCCGCGAACCGAGCGCTCGGCGACGAGCTGGCGGCCAGCTTCCCGGTGGACCTGGCGGCCCGGACCCCGGGCGCCCTGGCCGACGAGCAGGTCCAGGCGATCACCGGCACCGCGGGGATCACCGACACCGCGCTGCTGTCCGTCAGCACCGTGGAGACCGAGCTGCCCGGTCTCGGGCCAGCCAACCTCGACGTGGCCGCCGTCACCGACGGGGACCTGACCGCCGTGGTCCGCGCCCCGGAGGCGATCGCCGGCCTCGACGACGGCTCGATCGTGGTCGGCCACCAGCTGGCGCAGAGCTACGACCTGGCCGACGGCGACCCGCTCACCCTGACCGGTCCGAGCGGAGAACAGGTGCGGCTGACCGTGACGGTGACGCCGCTGGATGGTCTGGTCTCGCTCGTCACACCGGAGGCGCTCACCCGCCTGGCAGCCGACGCCCCGGTCAGCCTGCTCTGGGCCCGGGTGGCGGACCAAGGCGCCTACGAGACGGTCAGCACCGTGCAGGCGAACCTCACCGAGGTCTCCGAGACACTCCCCGACGCCGACACCGCCCAGGTCACCGGTGCGGCGGTGGAGCGGGCCGGCTACCAGCAGGTGGTGAACACGATGCTGGCCGTGGTGGTCGGCCTGCTGGCGGTGTCCGTGGTGATCGCGCTGATCGGGGTGGCGAACACGCTGTCGCTATCGGTGATCGAACGACGGCGGGAGTCGGCCATGCTGCGGGCGCTCGGGCTGACCCGGGGCCAGCTGCGCGGCATGCTCGGCATCGAGGGTCTGATGATCGCCGGTGCCGGCGCCCTGATCGGGATCGTCGCCGGACTGGTCTACGGCTGGGTCGGCTCCGCGATCATCCTGGCTGCGATGACCGATGTGCCGCTGGTGGTGCCGTGGCGGGACCTGGGCCTGGTGGTCCTGGTGGCCCTGGCGGCGGGCCTGCTCGCCTCGGCGCTGCCGGCGCGGACCGCGGCGCGCACGCCCCCGGCGGCGGCGCTGGCCGTGGACTGACGGGACCTGCAGGGGCTCTCCGCTCCGCCGGTGGCGGCCGGTGTCCACAGGGCACCGGCCGCCCTCCCCGCGATCCGGGCAGGATCGAGGGATGGATGCTGCCGCCCGCCACCATCTCGCCGTGCTCTCCGGCCCAGGGGTGGGGGGCGTGCTGCCGCTGGCCACCGGTGCCGCGGTGGTCGGCCGGGGTACCGGCGCCGACCTGGTGCTCCCGGACCCGCGCCTGTCCCGGGCGCACCTGCAGGTCCGCGACCGGGGCGGACGGGTGCGCATCCGCGACCTCGGTTCGGCGAACGGGACCCGGGTCGTGGCAGCCCGCGGCGCCCCGGTGACCGGTGCGGCGCCTCGCCTGGCGCGCCGGCCCCGCCGGGTCGGTCGCCGGTGGCGGCCGCTCCCGGTGGGCAGCCGCGTGCTGGCCGGGTCGGTGCTGCTGGAGCTGCGGGTGCACCCCGGGATCGTGCTGCCGGTGGAGCTGGAGGAGCAGACGGACCTGAGCGGCGGGCTGCTCGGCCGGCTGATGCTGCCGCTGCTGATGTCGGTCTCGGCGCTGCCGCTGCTGCTCGGCGGTGGCGGAGGCGCGTGGCGGCTGGTGCTGCTGATCGCACTGCCGGTGGTACTGGTGGCTGCCATCCTGTGGCCTGCCCTGCGGGACCGGGCACGCCGGCTGCGTCGTGGCCGGCACGAGGAGCAGGAGCCGCCGGTGCCGCAACCGGTGGCCGACCCGGCGGCGCTGCTCGCCGCTGCCGGTGCCCCGGTGGTGCTGCCGGAGCAGGGACCCCGGTGGGAGGTCGGGAACGCGAACGGGCGCGCCCCGCTGCCCCGACACCCCGGCCGGGTGCTGCGTGGGCGGACCGGTCGGCGGGCGGAGCAGATGCGATTCGTCGCCGTGCCAGAGCCCGGGTCGGGGCTGGCGCTGGTGGGCGATCCCGGTGCGGTCGAGTCGCTCGCGCGGTGGCTGGCAGTGCGGCACCATGCGATCACCGGCGAGCGGGTCGACGGACCGTGGCCCGAGCTGGCTGAGCTGGCTGAGCTGGCCGAGCTGGCCGAGCTGGCCGGTACCGACCGTGCGGACGGCACCGGGGCGGTGCTGCGGGTACTGACCGGTGAGGCCGTCGGCCGCGCCGCCCCCGCCGAGAACGACCGGCACCTGATCCTGGTGCCCGCGATGGCGGCTGTGCCGCGCTGGTGCGCGGCCGTGCTCGAGGTACGCACCGGCCACGACCGGCAGGTCGCACCGGAGTGGGCTGCCGCAGTGCTCGCCGAGCTGCGCACCACCGATGACGGCGGAGCCTCCGTGCCCACGTCGGTGCACCTGGGTGAGCTGCTCGAGCAGGCGGGGGCGGGCCTGCCGGACGAGCCGGCCGATGCCGCCGCATGGGACCAACGGGCGGGCGCCACCGCGCCGGGCCAACGGGCGGGCGCCACCGCGCCGGACCAACGGGCGGGGGCCGCCCCACCGGGCGCCACCGCATGGAGCCAACGGGCGGGGGCCGCTCCATGGGACCAACGGGCGGGGGCGCCCGCACTGTCCGGGGCCGAGCGGCCAGGACGGTCCGCACTCCTGCGGCCGGCGCCGGCACAGACGCCCACAGCGGCGCTGCCGGCCGGCTGGGCCGAGCCGGGGGTACGGGCGCCGATCGGTGTGGGCGCCGAGGGACCGGTCTGGCTCGATCTGGCCGAGCACGGCCCGCATGCCCTGGTGGCCGGCACCACGGGGTCCGGCAAGTCCGAGCTGCTGCTGGCCTGGATCCTCGGTCTGGCGCACCAGGCCTCACCGGCGGACACCCAGTTCGTGCTCTTCGACTACAAGGGTGGGGCTACGTTCACCCCGCTGCGCACGCTCACGCACGTGGTCGGGGTGCTCACCGACCTGGACGAGGCCGCGACGGCCCGAGCCCTGGCCAGTCTGCAGGCCGAGCTGCGGGCCCGGGAGAAGGCGCTGGCCGCCGTCGGTGCGCACGACCTGGCAGAGCAGCGCCGACGGACCTCCGGACCCGACCGTCTGGGTCGGTTGCTGGTGGTGGTGGACGAGTTCCGGGTGATGGCCGATGCGCACCCGGAGCAGCTGGACGCGTTGGTGCGCCTGGCCGCTCAGGGCCGCTCCCTCGGCATCCACCTGGTGCTCGCCACCCAGCGGCCCGGCGGCGCGATCACCCCGGACATGCGCGCCAACCTGACCGTACGGGCCTGCCTGCGGGTGCTGGAGGAGACCGATTCGCTGGACATGCTCGGCGACTCCCGCGCCGCCCGGCTGCCGCGGCTGCCGGGGCGGGCGCTGCTGCGCACCGAGGAGACCCAGGAGGTGCAGACCGCCTGGTGCGGTGAGGTCGCCGACGGCTGGGTGGCCGGCCGGGTGGCAGCACTGAACCGTGCCGCGGATCGGTTGGCCGAGACCGAGCCGTGGCGGGCCTCGTTGCACCGGCCCTGGGCGCCTCCACTGCCGCAGGTCTGCGACGTTGCCGAGCTCGCCCAGTATGTGCGGCCGGAGCCGGCCGAGTGCGCGGGCGCCGGCTCAGCAGCGGACACCGAACCGGCCGACTACCCAGTGCCCTGGGCGCTGCTGGACCTTCCGGACGAGCAACGTCTGGGTCCGGGATCGTTCACCGGTGGCACACTGCTGGTCAGCGGCCCTCCGGGCAGCGGGCGCAGCACCGCACTGCACACCATCATCGAGTCCGCGCTGCGCGGCGGCACGGCCGTGCACCTGGTCGCCGAGGACGCTGAGGCGCTGCCCGGGCGGCAGGCGCCGGCCGCCGGGACCTGGTGCCCGCCGTCGGACCCGCGCCGGGTGCGCCGGCTGCTGGAACGACTGCTGGCGGGCGCCGGACCCGCTCTGCTGGTGCTCGACGACGTGGACGCAGTCGCCGAGGCGGTCGACGAGACCGGGACCCTGGGCGACGGGGTGGACCTCGTGCTCACCGTGCTGCGCCGGGCCCGTCGGGTGGGTCTGGACGTGGTGCTCACCGGCACCGAGGCAGCGCGACGGTGGGCGGGCGCCGCGGACCAGCAGCTACTGCTCTGCCCACGCGATCCCGCGGACGCAGTGATCGCCGGCGCACCGCGTGAGCTGGTCGGCCCCGGTTGGCCACCCGGACGCGGCGTACTCCTGGAGCGGGGCGACGCCTGGCTGGTCCAGGTGCTGCTCACCGAGCCGGACCCGACGAGCTGGCGGCCCGGCGATGGAGTGCCGCTGCGACTGGCAGCGCTGCCTGAGCTCGTCCGCCTCGCGGACGCCGCCAGCCCTGCAGCGGAGGGCGCGGGACGTGGGGAGGGTCCAGACGGGCGCGAAGGTCCAGACGG
>CAZMDO010000098.1:6152-8442 GCA_964564445.1 uncultured Ruaniaceae bacterium
GGTCCAGACGGGCGCGAAGGTCCAGACGGGCGCGAGGATCCAGACGACCACACCGACCGCGTGTTCCTCGGCTGCGGCGGCGACGACGCCGGCCGGCTGCACCGTTCCCTCCCCCCGGGCGGCACCTGGCTGGTCTGCGGGCCACCGGGCTCGGGACGGTCCACGGCACTGGTGGCGATCAGCACCCAGCTCACCCGGTCCGGCTGGCGAGTGCTCGATGCCCGCTCGCCGGTACCGCCGTCAGAGGCCGCGACCGCGACCACAACGCCTGCCGATCCCGCCCACCGGGCGCGCACCGTGCTCGTGGTCGATGATGCCGACCGCCTCCCGAGCACCGTCGCCGAGGAGTGGGCGGCCCATCTGAGCGCACACCCGGAGGTAGCGGTGCTGGGTGCCGGGCGCGCCGAGTCGATGACCACCACCTTCCACCCCCTCGCCGTGCGCCTGCGCGAACCCGACCTCAGTGTGGTGCTCGCCGACCCCCGACCGGCTCACCTGCCGAGCGTCGATCTGCGGCCGGTCCAGGATCCTCTGACCAGACCCGGACGCGGGGTGCTCGTCGACTCACGCGGTGCCATCCCGCTCCAGGTGACCACAGCGGAAGGCCCGGGCTGCGCACGCTAGAGAACGCCGTCGGGCCGACCGTGCTGGGCGGTTGCGGCGAGCGAGGCAGGCACGAGCAGGCACACGGTGACCACCACCGGGAGCACCAACGCAGGCACCAACGCCCACCACTCCAGCACACCCCAGGAGGTGATCGCCACGGCGAACTGCAGCAGCTGCCAGGTGATCACCGGCCCGCGCCCCCAGCGCTTGCCCTGCCACAGCCCACGCACAGCCAGGAAGAGGAACCCGCCGATCAGCACGAGCACCAGAAGCACCCCGGCGTTGGTGGCGAGCAGGTCCCCGTGATCGAGGATCGAGGCCACCACCACCGACACCCCGAGCACCACCAGCACGACCGCTTCGAGCAGCACCAGCGCGAGCCCGACCCGTAACGTCAACGGGCGGCGCACGGGCGAGTTCTCAGTCACCCGATCACCCTAGTCACCGTTACCACAGCGGCGACCAGCAGAGCACCCGGACCGGCTCTCAGCCGCAGAAAACCGCCGCTGCTGTGACTGATCTCTCAGGCGAATTTGATTGAAACTTCGCGCGAAGGTCTTGTGTACGGAGGCTGCAACGTGTGACAGTTGTTCCAGAGAAATGACGCAGACGCGCGATTCTCGGACTCCCCGTGTATCGATTCGGGTCACAGCTGCGTCTGCATTCCCCTAGAAGGAGAATACGCATGGATTGGCGTCACGACGCGGCCTGTCTCACCGAGGACCCCGAGCTGTTCTTCCCGATCGGGAACACCGGCCCCGCGCTGGTCCAGATCGAGGAGGCCAAGGCCGTCTGCCGTCGGTGCCCGGTGGTCGACACCTGCCTGAAGTGGGCGATCGAGACCGGCCAGGACGCTGGCGTCTGGGGTGGCATGTCTGAGGACGAGCGCCGCGCGCTCAAGCGCCGCACCGCACGGGCCCGCCGCGCCGGCTGACCGCCAGAGACCGCACGTCGGACGGCCGATCTCCTCGGGGGTCGGCCGTTCGCTTGCGTGTCGGCGGTCTCGGCCGTCCAGGCCTCGCCCGGCCAGCTGCCGGTCGGCACGCTCGAGCGTCCCCCTCGGCAGTCTGTGCTCAGCCGGCCGCTGCGGTCACGCGTCCCGGATCTCGGCCAGCCGTGCCTTGAGCACCACCTCGGTGCCGCCACCCTCCAACGGTGCCCAGTCGATGCTCCCGTCCAGCTCGGTGGCCACCAGGGTGCGCACGATCTGGGTGCCGAGGCCGTTCATCGCAGCCTGTGGGTCCATACCGCTGCCGTCGTCCATCACCCGCACGCGGAGCATCGTGCCAGAGCGTTCGGCCTCGATAGTCACCGTGCCGCCGACCTTGGCCAGGCCGTGCTCGACGGCGTTGGTCACCAGCTCGGTGAGCACCACCGCGAGGGCGGTGGCGTCGGTGGCCGGGACCCGGCCGAAGGTTCCGGTGCGCACGGTCTTCACGTGCGCCTCGCCGGAGGCGACGTCGGCGGCCAGGCGCAGGGTCCGGCCGAATACCTCGTCGAAGTCGACCACCTCGTCGATCGTCTGCGAGAGAGCTTCGTGCACGGTGGCGATGGTGGCGACCCGACGCATCGCCTCCTCCAGCGCGGACCGGGCGTCGGTGGAGTCGGTGCGCCGTGCCTGCAGCCGCAGCAGTGCGGCGACGGTCTGCAGGTTGTTCTTCACCCGGTGGTGGATCTCCCGGAT
>CAZMDO010000099.1:0-8366 GCA_964564445.1 uncultured Ruaniaceae bacterium
CCCGCGCGCTGCTGGACCGCTTCGCCCCCGGAGTGCCGGCCGAGGCGAACCCGCGGGATGTGTCCGAGGGGCAGCGGCTCGCCCTGGCGCTCGCGGTCCAGCTGGCACCGGGGGCCCAGGTGCTGCTGCTCGATGAACCCACCCGCGGGCTGGACTACGGCGCCAAGGCGCGACTTGCCGAGGTGCTGACCGGGCTGCGTGATGCCGGGCACGCGATCGTGGTGGCCAGCCATGACGTGGAGTTCCTCGCCCAGGTGGCAGGGCGGGTGATCCAGCTGGCCGACGGGCAGGTGGTCACCGACGGGCCCGCGCGCACCGTGCTCACCGACTCCGCGCTCACCGCCCCGCAGGTGGCCCGGGTGCTCGCCCCGGTGCCACTGCTCACCGTCGCGGAGGTCGCCGCGGTGCTCGAGGAGGGCCGATGACGGCGGAGCAGCGCTGGTCTGCCGGCTCGCCGTGGCGGGCGGGTCGGGCGGTGCCGATCGGGGCGCGGCTGGGGTTCGTGCTCGCCGTGGTGTCCCTGGTGGGGGTGCTCGCGTTCGGCTGGCCGTTGCTGATCGCGCCCGGATCGGTGCTGGCCTCGTCCACGACGGCGCCGCTGGTGCTGGGGGTGGTGCTGGCGGCGGCGCTGGTGGTCACCCTGGTGGCGGTCTCCGACGGCGGGTTGGACGTACGGGCGGTGGCGATGCTCGGGCTGCTGTCTGCGGTGGGTGCGCTGGTGCGTCCGATCGGGTCGGGCACCGGCGGAGTGGAGACGGTGTTCGTGCTGCTGGTGCTCGGTGGTCGGGTGTTCGGGGCGGGGTTCGGGTTCCTGCTCGGGGTGACGACGATGGTCGCCTCCGCGTTGCTCACCGGTGGGGTGGGGCCGTGGTTGCCGTACCAGATGCTGGCCGCCGGCTGGGTGGGTCTTGGGGCGGGGCTGCTGCCGGAGCGGATCGGCGCCCGACAGCTGCGTGGGGTAGGGGAGCTGGTGCTGCTCGCCGCCTATGGTGCGGTGGCCTCGGTGGGCTACGGGGTGGTGATGAACCTGTCGTTCTGGCCGTTCCTGGCCGGGACCGGCACTGCGATCTCCTTCGTCGCCGGTGCCCCTGTGCTGGAGAACCTGGGACGGTTCCTGGCCTATTCGGTGGTCACCTCGCTGCCCTGGGATCTGCTGCGCGCGCTGACCACGGGAGTCGGGATCGCGGTATTCGGGCACGCGGTGCTGGTGACGCTTCGTCGGGCTGCACGCCGGGCAGTCTTTGTTGAGCGGTGACGAAGCGTGCTCACAAGTAGCACTTCTTGTGCGGATGCCACATAACGATCCGATAACCCCGCCTGCGCGATCGTCTGGTCGAGAGTAGCGTGGCTCGTGTCACGGCCTCCGTGGGGGAGACCGCCGTCGATTGGGAGAATAGGATGCGACGCAGTAGTCTCATCGCCGCGGTAGTTGCCGCATTGTTCAGTTTCTGTCTGATTGCCGCCCCGGCGCAGGCATCGCAGACGAAGGAGGGCAACGTCGGATGTTCGTCCTCACAACGTGCCGAAGTGACGACATATTCATATCCGGGAAGCGCCTCGACAACTCATAAGTGGACCGTGGGTAGTTCCTACGTCGGAGGGGGTAGTTGGTCGACGGCAGGGAAGCATTCGTCAAACTCTGGCCAAGCAAGTATCGCGCACTATGAGGTCAGTTCCACATACCTCATTGATGTCCGGGCTACCGATTGCATTCCGAAGCCCGTGCTGTGAGGGGTGGATCATGGAGGCGATTCGGGGACGTGGGCGTCGGCTTGACAATTGTGTTCCTGACGACTTCGTGCTCCTCACCATCCACCTCGGATCACGGAGGAGACGCTGAAAGTGAGGCGGCGGGAGTCACGGCTGCGCGCGATGAGTCGTCGTCGACGACGTACGTGAGCCGAGAGACCAATCGGGACGACCTTCTCCGATCGATCGCGAACACGGATCCCGAAATTGACTTTCCGGAGGACGTGCCAGTGGTTCAATGGGTTACCCCGGAGGAGCGCATTGAATACATCGACGAATGCATGACGGAGGCGGGATTCCCGCAGGGCAGTGACGGCGGCTATCATAGTGGACCGGATCAGTTCGTTGCGTTCCGAATTGCGTGGTACGTCTGCAACGGATCATATCCGCTGGATGAACGATATGTGCAGCCGCTGAACGAAGCGCAGATCCGGATGGTCTATGAATACACGCGGGACGTGATGATCCCGTGTTATAACGCCAATGGGTGGCCGGTGGATCCGGCGTCGTTGCCGTCTGAGGATACCTACGTCGAAACTTGGGGCACGACGGAGCTGTGGATTCCACCCGACGAGCCGGATTCGATGGACAGCGACACGATGAACACGTTCGGCGAGGTGTGTCCACTGATGCCGCCTTCGGAGGAACTGTACTCGGATGAGGTCTTGAACTGAACCGTCGAGATATCGGAGAAGGGGGTGCCGTGGGTTCGGGTCACGTTGTGCGTAGTCGCCGGTTACGATGGCTCGCTGCCTGTCTCCGACGGCGGGTTGGACGTGCGGGCGGTGGCGATGCTCGGGTTGCTGTCGGCGGTGGGGGCGCTGGTGCGTCGGATCGGGTCGGGTACCGGGGGAGTGGAGACGGTGTTCGTGCTGCTGGTGCTCGGTGGGCGGGTGTTCGGGGCGGGGTTCGGGTTCCTGCTCGGGGTGAAGCCAGTGTCATGCACTGGCCCGTATCGCACAGCAGGCGTGCGTGCCTCTTGTGTCTAGGGGCGCTGCTGGCGTTGTTCGCCGTTGCAGGCTGTTCCGGTCCTAGCGGGACGGAGCGTGACTCGCCGTCTCGGGTCGAAGGCGGGTCGTCAACGGAAAGCCCCGAGCACGTGGATGCGGAAGAACGACGCCAAGACAGCCTTGCGTCCTTGGCCGATTCTCATCCGGACATTGATTTTCCGGATGAGGTTCCGGTGGTTCAGTGGGTGACGCCAGAGGAGCGCAGTCCATTCGTCGATCGCTGCATGAAAGAGAGGGGATTTCCGTCCGCAGATGATGGCGGCTACCATAGCACGACTCAATATGAGGCACTGTCCATAGCGTATTATGTTTGTACGGGGTCTTATCCGTTGGCTGAGCGCTATGTGCAGCCGTTGAACGAGGCGCAGATCCGGATGGTCTATGAATACACGCGGGACGTGATGATCCCGTGTTATAACGCCAATGGGTGGCCGGTGGATCCGGCGTCGTTGCCGTCTGAGGATACCTACGTCGAAACTTGGGGCACGACGGAGCTGTGGATTCCACCCGACGAGCCGGATTCGATGGACAGCGACACGATGAACACGTTCGGTGAGGTGTGTCCACTGATGCCGCCTTCGGAGGAACTGTACTCGGATGAGGTCCTGTACTGAGCCGACGAGCCCCCGTTGGAGAGGCGACCATCGTGATCCGGAAGTTCACGAGAAAGATCAGACCATGACGTTGGGCATAACGATTGAATAACAGTCCTGCGTGATCGCTGGGCGGGGTGTAGCCTCTAGTTGGGAGAGGGGGAAGGTCCTCCCGATTCATGAGGAAGTAACGAGATGAGGCGAACTACGACGAAGTTATCACTCCGCGCTCGTGTTGGCACAGTTCTTCAGCGGATGGATCGATCTACTCTCACGGGGCGAGTTGCGTGTGTAATGGCACTGGCTGTGCGGTGTGAGTAATGCGACGTCGGTTCGTCACCACAATAGTTGGGTTGCTGGTGCTCCTTTGTTGTTGCGCCAACGAAGATGTCGACCCAGTTACGGGTAGTGCATCGAGTTCAGCCGTCCTTGCGAGTGTCCCGGAGGACTGGGAGGTAACCGAGGCTGAACTCATGGAGGCCTATGAACGTGACCTTGAGCAGGAAGCGAAGAACAGCCGGATCGATGATCCACCAGATGTTGAATTCGTTCGGTTTATCCTTCCAGAGGAGTGGGCGCGCGCCCAGGTCGCGTGCCTGGATGAGGCGGGGTACGCGGCCGAGGTCAACCAGGGTGGAGTGCGAATGCCACAGGTGCCGCAGGAGCAGGGACAGGCTTTGAACCGCGCCATATACATTTGCAACGCGAGATATCCACTGGATCCGCGCGCAAACATGCCTCTGCCGCGTATTCGTGCGGAGATGCAGTACGACTACCTGATCTCCGAGGTACGTCATTGCGTCGAGGACCTGGGGTATGACGTCGACGATCCTCCGTCGATGGAGACTTGGTTGGGCGCCTACTATGCCGATGAGCCCACCTGGGATCCGTTCGCGGCCGTTGTTCAACAGGCTGGCGAGGCCGATGTTGCCGCGTTGGACCAGGCCTACGACGAATGCCCACGTTGGGCACCCGACCTCTTTCCGTAGTCCGTCGTTGAATGGTGTTGGGATGAAGGAGCTGTGGCCGCCGCCATCTCCGGAATCGAAGGAGATCCATGGCGGCACCTTTGATGAGGTTCCCTATGACTCTACCCTGGAGGAACTGTACTCGGCTGAGGTCCTGAACTGAGCCGACGAGATATCGGAGAAGGGGGTGCCGTGGGTTCGGGTCACGTTGTGCGTAGCCGCTCGGTGTGGCGGTGGGCCGCTGTGGTGGTTGTTGTCGTGGTGGTGTTCGTCGCCGGTTGGTGGGCTGGACGGGTGGCGTTCGAGGGGCCGGTGGAGACCAGCGTGGGCGAGGGGTCGGGGGTGGTGTTGGCGGATGTGGTGGATTCTGAGGTGGGGCGGAGTCTGCAGTTGTCGGTGACGGTGCGGCAGCCGTTTGCGCAGGTGGCGGTGAATCAGCTGGCGGGGGTGGTGACCGGTAGCAGGGATGCCGGTGGGCTGGCGCGGGTGGGGGATGTGGTGTACTCGGTTGCCGAGGTGCCGGTGCGGGTGGTCGAGGGGGACGTGCCCTTCTACCGGGACCTTGCGAGGGGTGATAGTGGGGAGGATGTGCGTCAGCTGCAGCAGGCGCTAGTGTCGCTGGGGTACCTCTCTGGTGGTGTGGATGGGAAGTTCGGTTCGTCGACGTATGAGGCGGTGCGGGATTGGCAGGAGGATCTGGGTCAGGCCCGGAGTGGCCGCGTGCGGTTGGGGGAGCTGGTCGCGGTACCGGGGTTGCCGCAGTCGGTGAGCCTGGGTGAGGACGTCGTGGTGGGGCACCTGCTCGCTGGTGGGGAGCCGGCACTGTCCGCGCGGACCGGGGATGTGGTCTTCGAGCTGGTGCTCAGTGCGGACCAGGCGACGTTGGTGCCTGCCGGTGCAGCGGTGACGATCCCGACCGAGGATGGCCAGTGGGAGGCGGTGGCTGGTGAGCGGAGCCAGGACGAGAACGGCAACACTGTCTACACCCTGACCGCACCGGACGGTGGCCCGGTGTGCGGGCAGGAGTGCGATGAGCTGCCGGCGCAGGAGGAGTCCTCCATCCTGTCCCAGGTGCATGTGGTGCCGACCGTGTCCGGACCGACGGTGCCGGTGGCAGCGATCCGCACCGAGGTCGACGGGGCCCGGTACGTGCTGCTGTCCGATGGGCAGGAAGCCGACGTGCAGGTGCTGGCCTCCTCCGGTGGCGTGGCCGTAGTCGACGGAGTGGACGTGGGCCAGCAGGTGCAGATCGGCGCCGACGGCAGCCCGCCGCCCGCACCCGAGACCAGCCCGAGCGAACAGACCGACCCGACCGAAGACCAGGCGAGCCCGACGGGCGGAGCTGACTCCTCCGAGGCGAGCGGGCGGGGCTGAGGTGAGCCTCGCCGTCGAGAGGCTGTCCTTCGCCTACCGCAGGAGCGAGGAGGCGGTACTGACCGGGCTGGACCACACGTTCAGTACCGGCGCGATCACCGCGATCACCGGTCCTTCCGGGCGGGGCAAGTCCACCCTGCTGTACCTGCTGGGGCTGATGCTGCGCCCGAGCAGCGGGTCTATCCGGCTCGATGGTGCCGACGTGGGCTCGCTGCCGGACGCTGGCCGCTCCCGGGTGCGCGCCACTCGGCTCGGGTTCGTGTTCCAGGATGCTGCCCTGGAGCCCTCTCGCACCATCCTGGACGCGGTGATCGAACCGGGACTGTATGCCGGGCTGGCCCCGCGGGTGCGCCGCACGCGCGCGGCTGAGCTGTTGGACCGCCTCGGTCTGGCCGAGCGGGCTGGGCACCGGCCCGGGCAGATCAGCGGCGGGCAGGCCCAACGGGTGGCAGTCGCCCGGGCGCTGATGAACGACCCGGCGGTGATCCTGGCCGACGAGCCGACCGGGAACCTTGACCGCGGGAACGCCGAGGTGGTGCTGGACGCACTGCGCGATGCGGGCCAGGGGCGCACCGTGCTCATCGCCACCCACGACCCGTTCGTGCTGGAGCACGTCGATGAGGTGCTCGCGCTGTGACCCGGGCTCGTGATGTGCTGGCCGAGGCGTGGGCCACGGTGCGGGCCCAGCGGGTGCCCAGTGCCACCATCGCGCTGCTGGCCGCGGCGATGTGCCTGATCACGTTGTTGACCGTGGGGCGCACCGCGCACGCCGAGGCCCAGGTCGCCGACCGGTTGGAGTCCGCCGGATCGCGGGTCCTGGCCGTGGCCGACATCAAGGGCGCCGACCTGATCACCTCGGCCGTGGCCGATACCACCGCCGCGCTGAGCACCGTGAAACGCTCGATCGCTACCACCCTGCCCGTGGACGTAGTGCCCTCCCCGGCCACCGGCGGGCAGCGGGTGCCGATGTGGCAGGCCCACGGCGACCTGGCCGAGGTGGCCACCCTGATCGCGGGACGCTGGCCGGCCCCGGGGGAGGCGATCGTCTCGGCCGGCACCGCCGCCTACGGCCTGGACGGTCCGGTCGGGGCGGTGGCCACCACCACCGGCTGGGAGCTGCCCGTGGTGGGTATCTTCACCGCCCGGGAGCCGTTCACCGACTACGACGCCGGAGTGCTGGTGGCCGCCGGCCCGCAGGCAGGGTTGCGGTCGCTGACCGTGGTCGCCACCACCGCCGAGACCGCCGGGACCACCCAGGCCCAGGTGCTCCGGCTGATCGCCGCGTCCAGCCCGCAAGACCTCCGGGTGACCTCACCGGCCACCCTCGCCGAGGTGCAACAGGCCGTCGGCGCGGACCTGACCACCTTCTCCCGGTCCCTGCTGGCCCTCGTACTGTCCGCGGGCGGGGTGCTGATGGCCATCGTGGTCCTCGCCGACGTGCTCGTACGACAGCGCGACCTAGGCCGGCGCCGCGCCCTGGGCGCCGACCGGCCCACCATCATCACCCTCGTGGTGGCCCGCACCCTGATCGCCGCCACCCTCGGGGCCCTGGTTGGCACCACCGCCGCCGTGGCCATCACCACCAGCAGCGGGGTACGCGCCCCGGCCGGGTTCATCGCCGCCGTCGCCGTGCTCGCCCTGCTCACCGCCGCCATCGCCGCCATCCCACCCGCAGCCATCGCCGCCTACCGCGACCCCGTCGCCGTGCTCCGAACACCGTGAGCGCTGGGGCACCGATGCCTCACGCTGAGCGCAATGATGCGGAACTGCTCGCCGCCTACGAGCGGGGCGAGCTCGTGTCCGTCGCCACGAAGGAGGAGCGCTCTCGATTGCGCGCCGCGGCCCGTGCGACCGGTGCCAAAGGCTCGTCGGGTGGACCTTCGGCTGGTCGGGGCGCTTGAGCTGGCGGAGGACACCGGCGTCAGCGCTACGCCTCCTGCTCCCAGGGGTTGAGACAGCGCACGCCCAGCGGCTCGAAATGCCTGGTATTCCGTGTCGCAACCGTCATCTGGGAAACCTGCGCGACGGCCCCGATGAGGGCATCGTCAAGCGGCGCGTGTTCTGGGACCCGGAAGGTGGCAAGGGTCCGTGCGGCTGGAAGGTCGAAGGGGAGCACGCGGTCTGAGAACGAAGGGAGAACAAGGTCTTCGAACCATCGTCGCAGAACCTGCCCCTGGGCGGTATCGGCGCGTTCCTTGGCGACGACACCGCGTTCGAGCTCGGCAACGGTTATCGCCGTGATGTACAGGTCGGCGACCGGCACCGATGCAGCCCAGGCTTCGACTGCGAGATTGCGTCCGCGGACCCGCAGCGCGGACACCACATTGGTGTCCAGGACGTATCTCACAAGTCGGCCGCGCGGGCCGCCAGGCCCAGCCGCTCGGGTTCGAACTCGATGTCCACGCCTTCGTCCGTGCTCAACAGGTCGACGATCGTGACGTCGTCCTGCTCGAGGGCTGCGGCGAGGATGGCCCGCATCTCCGCCTCCACGGAACGGTGATGAGCCTTCGCTCGTGCGCGCAAGGCTGCCTTGGTGCCAGTGGGCAAGTTGCGGACAAGTACCTGCTCCATACCTACCGCCTCCTGATATCAACTTCATGATATCAGGCCGCGGAGCGCTACTTGTTCGTGCCCACCAGCAGCCCGGAGACGAACTGCTTCTGGAAGATGAA
>CAZMDO010000100.1:0-8347 GCA_964564445.1 uncultured Ruaniaceae bacterium
ACAGCAGGCCGATCACGGTCAGCAGCCCGCCCCGCAGCCACCGGTAGCGCCAGGCCACCAGCCCGAGCGGCACCGCGATCACGAACCCGATCACGATCGGCTGCACGCTCAGCCACAGGTGCAGGACGCTCAGGTCCCACACCTCGGCCAGGTTGGCGCCGAGCCAGGTCACCGCCTGGGCACCTCCTGGGTGAGCACCCCGGCCGGTCGGCCGCGTCCGTCGACGACCACCTGCGCGCCGTCGTGGTCCTCGATCCGCAGGGCCCGCTGCCCGCGCTCGGCACCGATGAAGGTGGCGACGAAGTCGTCGGCGGGGTCGGCCAGGATCTCCGCCGGTGTGCCCTGCTGCGCGATCACCCCGCCCGGCTTGAGGATGACCACCTGGTCGCCCAGGATGAATGCCTCGTCGATGTCGTGGGTGACGAACAGCACCGTCTTGTCCAGCGTGGACTGCAGCCGGAGCAGCTCGTTCTGCAGGTCGGTGCGCACGATCGGGTCCACCGCCCCGAACGGCTCGTCCATCAGCAGGATGTTCGGGTCCACCGCCAGCGCCCGGGCCACCCCGACCCGCTGCTGCTGCCCGCCGGAGAGCTGCCCGGGGTAGCGCCGCGCCAGCGCCCGGTCCAGGCCCACGGTGTCCATCAGCTCCAGGCCGCGGGCCTCGGCCGCACGCTTGGCGACCCCGTTCAGCCGCAGCACGGTGATGATGTTGTCCAGCACCCGCCGGTGCGGCAGCAGCCCGCCGCCCTGCAGCACGTAACCGATCCGGCGCCGCAGCGTGACCGGGTTCAGCGTGGCCACGTCCTCGTCGTCGATACGGACCTGCCCGCTGGTGGGTTCCACCATCCGGTTGACCATCCGCAGCATCGTGGTCTTGCCCGAGCCCGAGGAGCCCACCAGCACCGTGGTCCGCCGGGACGGGACGGTCAGGCTGATCTCCCGCACGGCCTCGGTTCCGTCCGGGAAGCGCTTGGAGACGCGGTCGAACTCGATCACGAGGGCACGGCTCCGGTGCGGTGCGGGCCGACGGCCGGTGCGCGCAACATTCCTCGAGCCTAACGTGAGGGGCTGACATCGGCGCGAGCGCCCGCCGCTCACGGTGCAGGCAGCTGCCTCCGTACAGCACGGGCGCCTGCCGTGCACGCGCCACCATCCAGGCCGCGCGATCGCCGCAGTCGCGGTTCAATAGTGGTGTCCGACCTCGCCTCTGGCCAGCGGGCGGCGGCAGGTCCACAGTAGGAACCCCACGGTGGTGTTCTGCCCGACCGACGGGCGGCGCGTGCGAAGGAGCTTGTCATGAAGAAGTTGATCAACGACCCCCACGAGGTCGTCGCCGAGAGCGTGGCCGGGTTCGCGCTCGCGCACTCCGACCTGGTGACGATGAGCACGGACCCGGAGGCGTTGTTCGTCTCCCGGGCCGGTGGCGCGGTCTCCGGGAAGGTGGGCCTGGTCAGCGGGGGCGGCAGCGGGCACGAGCCGTTGCACGCCGGGTTCGTCGGCGTGGGCATGCTGGACGCCGCCGTGCCGGGAGCAGTGTTCACCTCACCCACCCCGGACCCGATCCAGGCCGCCACCAAGGCCGCCGACGGGGGCGCCGGGGTGCTGCACATCGTGAAGAACTACACCGGCGACGTGCTCAACTTCGAGACCGCCGCCGAGCTGGCAGAGCTGGACGACATCACGGTCAGGACCGTGGTGGTCAACGACGACGTGGCCGTGCAGGACTCGTTGTACACGGCAGGGCGGCGCGGCGTGGCCGGCACGGTGCTGGTGGAGAAGATCGCCGGCGCCGCCGCCGAACGCGGCGACGACCTGGAGAAGGTGCACGAGATCGCCACCCGGGTGAACGCCAGCGTGCGCTCGATGGGCGTGGCGCTGACCGCCTGCACGGTGCCGCACGCCGGCAAGCCCTCCTTCGACCTCGGTGAGGACGAGATCGAGATCGGCATCGGCATCCACGGCGAGCCCGGTCGGGAACGGATCCCGGCCGCCAGCGCCGACGAGATCACCGCCCAGCTGCTCACCGCCGTGGCCGACGACCTGCAGGTCACCGGTGGCGACCGGCTGCTGCTGATGGTCAACGGCATGGGCGGCACCCCGCAGTCGGAGCTGTTCATCGTCTACGGCCGGGCCCGGGCGATGCTGGAGGAGCGCGGCGCCACGGTGGAGCGCTCCCTGGTGGGCAACTATGTGACGTCCCTGGAGATGCAGGGCGCCTCGGTGACCGTGCTCCGGCTCGATGACGAGCTCACCGGCCTGTATGACGCCCCGGTGGTCACACCCGCTCTACGGTGGGGAGCATGATGACAACTGTGGACGTGACCTGGGCGAGCGACTGGGTCAAGGCGAGCGCCGCCGTCGTGGCGGAGAACCGGATCGAGCTGATCGACCTGGACCGGGCGATCGGCGACGGTGACCACGGCGAGAACCTGGACCGTGGCTTCACCGCCGTGCTGCGCAAGCTCGAGGAGGCCGAGCCGACCACGATCGGGGAGGTGTTCGCCCTGGTGGCCAAGACGTTGATGTCCACCGTCGGTGGCGCCGCCGGACCGCTGTACGGCACCGCCTACCTGCGGGCCGCCAAGGTCGCCGACGGGCAGACGCTGGACGCCGCCGGGGTCGCGGAGATGCTGGACGCAGCACTCGGCGGCATCGTCGCCCGCGGGAAGGCCGAGGTGGGCGACAAGACCATGGTGGATGCCTGGTCGCCGGCGGTGGACGCGGCCAAGGAGGTGGCCGCTGCCGGGGGGAGTGCCGCCGAGGCGCTCGCCGCCGCCGCGGACGCCGCCGCCCAGGGTGCTGAGGCCACTGAACCGCTGGTGGCGCGCAAGGGCCGAGCCTCCTACCTGGGCCAGCGCTCGGCCGACCACCGCGACCCGGGCGCCCAGTCCTCGGCGCTGCTGCTGCGGGCCGCCGCCGACGTCGCCGCGGGCGGGCACGGATGACCCGCCCGACCGCGCTGCTGCTCGTCTCGCACTCCGCCCAGCTCGCGGCCGGGGTGGCGGAGGTCGCCGAGCAGATGGCCCCGGACGTGCTCATCCGCCCCGCGGGTGGCACCGAGGACGGTCGGATCGGGACGAGCTACGACCTGGTGGACCATGCGGTGACCGGGCTGCTGGACGAGGGTGCTGAGGCGGTCGTGCTGCTCACCGACCTCGGCTCGGCGGCGCTGACCGCGGAGTCGGTGCTGGAGCTGCGTGACGATGACCGGCTGCGACTGGCGGACGCCCCGTTCGTGGAGGGTGCGGTCGCGGCCGCGGTCGCTGCGCAGGGTGGGGCGGATGCCGATGCCGTGCGTGCCGCCGCCCAGGAGGCGGCGAGCACCTTTGCCGGCGACGGCGCAGCCGGGCCTGGTCCTGGTGCTCACCCGGGTGCAGCTGCTGCGGGCAACGGGGGTGCGGCTGGTCCTGGCGGTGCCGGCGGATCTGGTGGTGCCGGGGCTGGCGGTGCCGGGGACGGTGGGGCTGGTGACGGCGCTGCGAGCGCCGGCGCGGCCGAGGAAGCGCTGCGCCGCACGCTGGTGCTGCGCAACGAGCTCGGGCTGCACGCGCGCCCCGCGGCCCAGCTGGCCCGGAAGATGAGCGAGCTGGACGCCCGGGTGTGGGTGAACGGCGTGGACGCCGCGAGCGTGCTTGCCCTGATGGGCCTGGGGCTCACTGGAGGAGCGGAGATCCAGGTCGAGGCCAGCGGACCGCAGGCCGAGGAGGCGATGGCGGTGCTGGAGGCGGACGTGGAGGCCGGCTTCGGCGAGGAGTAGCGCAGGTCAGCGAGGGCCGGTCACCGCAGGCGGGTGACCGGCCCTCGCTGCTGCCCGCGCAGGTGTGAGCGAACTCACCGCGCCGGAGCGGACGTTGCGCTGGATGCATAATTGCACGGAGCGTAAACTTGCATGCTGTGCAAAGAGATGAGCTGGGACTGCGGGAGCGGAAGAAGCGTGCCCGCCGGGACGCGTTGATCGACGCCACCCACGACCTGGTCCGCGAACGGGGCCTGGAGCAGGTCACGATCGAGGACATCTGCGAGCGGGTCGGGGTGTCCGTGCGCACGTTCTTCAACTACTTCGACTCCAAGGTCGATGCCGTGTTCGGCGTGGCGCCGACCACCTTCGACCGCGAGGTCGCCGAGGTGTATGCCACCGGCGGTCCGACCGGTGACCTGGCCATCGACACCCGCACGCTGGTGAGCGCCCTGCTGGAGTTCCCCGGACCGTCCAAGGAGCGGGTGGGGGTGGCCATCGAGCTGATGAAGGCCGAACCCACGCTGTTCTCCCGGCACATGGAGCTCTTCGACGCGATCCGCCAGGAGATGCAGAGCGTGATCGGGCGTCGGCTCGAGCGTGAGCACACCGAGGCGGCGGCCCGTCCGGAGCTGATCGCGATGGCCGTGTTCCACATCGCCCGATGGGCCACCACCCTCTGGTACGAGGCCGGCAGCGCCGGGCACCCCCGCGACTACATCGATGCCGCCTACCGCGACCTGCACGCGGTGCTCGGTCCGCAGCCGCCACCGGCCCCCTGACCCGGAGCGCAGCCCACCACTTCCCGGCGAGCCGTCTCCGGCCCCCGGGCACGCACCCGAGCAGATCCCGGGTGCCGACGACCCGATTCCACGTCACGAGATCTCGAAGGAACCTGATGACCACAGCAACTGCACCCGCGGAGGGGCGGCCGAAGGTCGTGCTGAACCAGCGCACCGTCTGGCTGATCTTCACCGCGCTGATGGCGGGCATGTTCATGGCCTCGCTGGACCAGTCCATCCTGGGCACCGCGATGCCGACGATCGTCGGCGAGCTGAACGGGGTGGAGCACCAGGGCTGGCTGATCACCGGCTACATCCTGGCCGTCGCCATCGTGATGCCGCTGTACGGCAAGTTCGGCGACATCTGGGGCCGGCGCTGGCCGTTCCTGGTGTCCATCGCGCTGTTCACGCTCGCCTCGGCGGCGTCCGGCTTCGCCACCAGCTTCGGCGCCCTGGTGCTCTTCCGCGCCATCCAGGGGCTGGGCGGTGGTGGCCTGATGATCCTGTCCCAGGCGATCATCGCCGATGTGGTGCCCGCCCGGGAGCGTGGCAAGTACATGGGCCCGATGGGCGCGCTGTTCGGGGTCTCGGCCGTGCTCGGCCCGCTGCTCGGCGGCTTCTTCACCGACCACATGGACTGGCGCTGGTGCTTCTGGCTGAACATCCCGATCGGCCTGATCGCGTTCGGCATCGCCTGGGTGACGCTCCGCCTGCCCAGCCACCCGGCGAGCAAGAAGCTCGACATCCCCGGCATGATCCTGCTCGCCCTGGGCACCTCCGGCATCGTGCTCGCTGCCAGCTGGACCTCCTGGACCGGGAACACCGGCTACGACTGGGCCGACCCGGGACTCATCGCGCTGGTGGTCGGCACCCTGGTGACGGTGGCGCTGTTCATCGTCGCCGAGACCCGCGCCGAGGACCCGCTGCTGCCGCTGCACCTGTTCGAGAACCGCACGTTCTCCCTGGCCGCGGGTATCGGTCTGGTGATCGGGATGAGCATGTTCGCCGCGCTCGGCTTCCTGCCCACCTTCTTGCAGATGTCCACCGGTGCGGGCGTGACCCAGTCCGGTCTGCTGATGCTGCCGATGATGGCCGGGGTGATGCTCACCTCGATCGCCTCCGGGTTGGCCATCGTGAAGATCGGCAAGTACCGGATGTTCCCGATCGCGGGCATGGCCATCGCGACGGCGGGTCTCATCTGGCTCACCCGGCTCACCGGGGACATCTCGCTCGTGCTGTTCTCGGTGATGATCTTCGTGCTCGGCGCCGGCCTGGGCCTGGTGATGCAGACCATCGTGCTGGCGGTGCAGAACTCGGTGGACCCGCGCGAGATCGGCACGGCCACCAGTGCGAACAACTTCATCCGGGAGATCGGCGCAGCGGTCGGTACCGCGCTGTTCAGCACCATCTTCACCTCCCGGCTGGTGGACAACCTCACCGAGGGGTTCGCCAAGGCGGGGATCGCGCCGGGCGACTCCGGCGGGCTGGGTGTGGACTCCCTCACCCCTGAGGCGGTCAACCAGATGCCGGAGGCGATCAAGCAGATCGTGGTGAACTCCTATGCCGACGCCCTGGCGCCCTCGTTCTGGTACCTGGTGCCGTTGATGGCCCTCGGTTTCGCGCTGGCCCTGTTCCTGCGCGAGGTGAAGCTGTCCGAGACGGCGGGGATGGTCGCGCGTGGCGAGGCGGTGGCCGAGCGGAAGATCGATGGTGCCGACGGCTCCGACCTGGGGGTGGCCTCGCCTGCTGCGGCGGGCGGCGTTCTCGACCGTGGCGACTTCGACCGGGAGGTAGCGGCGGGTGCCGGATCCGGGAGCTCCGGCGAGCACGCAGACCCCGGCAAGCAGGGCGGTGCTACCGACCACTGAGCTGGCGCTCGCCGGCTCCAGGGCCCGCACTGCGGATGCGTTCTCGCGTCCGCAGCGCGGGCCTTCGTCGTGTGCAACGTGCCGGCCGTTCGTCCAGGGAGCGGTCCGGGATGGGTGCTTGGACGGTGGTCTGCGGGCGATGGTCCCTTGTGGGTGAGTGGTGCGAGGAGTTGGCGCGCGTTGTTGCCCCGTTATCCACAACCCCCTCCCGGCGGCGGTTCTTGGTGTGTTATCGGGCGGCAGACTGGTGGAACAACGTGAAGAGACGACCGCATGGCCGAGCCGACGCCGATTGACGGAGGCGAGGCAGATCCTGGGGCCGATGGCCCGGGCCGGGTGGTGGGAGAGCCTCGCGGACGAGCGGGTGGCTGGGGTGTGTCGGTCTCGGGCGAAATGTCGGTGGCTTGATCTAGACTATAGGTAATGCTCGAACAACAGTATGACGCATCTGTGATGGTGTGCTGATGTGTGGATGGAGGTGAACGAGGATGACGCTGACGACCGAGGCGGGGGTTCCGGTCACGGCTGAGGAGCTGTGTGAACGGCTCGGGCAGGTCGGTGCTGAGCTGGCGTTGTTGGCGCAGTCGGAGTTCGCTTCCTTCGACCATGACGAGGTCGCCGCTGTCGCCGGCGGGGTAGAGCGGGTGACGCGCGGTGTCGAGGCGTTGCAGAACCAGTGCGTGGGTGGCATCGAGTCCGGAGAGGCCTGGACCGCCACCGGCTATCGGTCCTTCTCCCGGTGGTGGAGCGTGCACACCCATCGGCGGCAGCAGACCTCCAACGCCGCGCGCCTGCTCGCCAGAGACCTGCGCGACCGGCTGCCGCACGCCACCGAGGCGCTGCAGGCCGGGCGGCTGGGCATCGAGCATGCGAAGGTGCTCGCCCGCTACACGAAGACCGACGCCCATCGCGAGCAGCTGCTCGATGAAGAGATGGGTGAGCGGTTCCTCGTCGACCAGGCAGCCAGGCTGGATGCTGACACGTTCACGCGGGTGGTCAAGGTGTGGGCGACCCGTTCCGACCCGCAGGCCGCTGACCGGAACTGGCGTGAGGAGACCGCGAAGCGGGAGCTCTTCATCTCCCAGGTGTGGGACGGCACGGACATCCGTGGTTGGTTGGGCCACGAGGAGGGGCAGCTGATCGCCGAGGCACTCAAGGCGATCATCGGTGTCCCCTCCGCCGACGACGACCGGACGCCGGCGCAGCGGCGCGCCGACGCCCTGGTCCAGCTGTGCCGGTCCCACCTCGATAGCGGCACCTCGCAGCCCGGAGCGCGCATCAAGCCACACATCGCCATCACCGTCGACCATGACACTCTCGAACGGCTCATCAACGCCACCAGGCCACTCCGGCCGGCCTGCCCGGAGGCCGACAGCTTCGGGCGGGCGACGTCGCCGTCCGCGGCTGGCGGCGACGGGTCCCCGCTGCAGATTCCCGCGGGTATCGACTACGACCTGCTCCGCGGTGCCGCTCCGGGCACCTTCGCCGACGGCACCCCGATCCCGTTCGGCCAGCTCGCCAAGCTGCTCTGCGACGGGGAGTTCCACCGGGTCGTCTTCGGCCCGGACAGTGAGGTCCTGGACTCCGGACGCACCGAGCGGTTGTTCACCCCGGCCCAGGCGCGGGCGATCATCGCCCGCGATCGGCACTGCCAATACCCCGGTTGCACCGCGCCGCCGGGATACGGCGAGATCCATCACTGCCTGTGGTGGTACCACCAGGGCCGGACCAGCGTCGACAACGGGATCCTGTTGTGCTGGTGGCACCACACCCTGGTCCATCAGCGGCACCTGACCATCACCCGCCACACCGACCGGCAGGACCGGCCCCGGTGGGAGTTCATCACGCCCGACGGCCGGCTCCTCCAAGCAGCCCGACCCCCCGGAGAACCACCACCCGAACCCGGCCCGCCGTGGCAGCGCCCACCAGGACGCGAGAGACGACGCGAATAGGCGACGCGA
>CAZMDO010000101.1:0-8339 GCA_964564445.1 uncultured Ruaniaceae bacterium
GTGGGTTCAGAAGGGCTGGCCGGTGATCCGTTCGTAGGCCTGGACGTACCGCTCCCGGGTGCGCTCGACCACGTCCTCGGGCAGCGGCGGCGGGGGTGTGTCGCCGTTGCGGTCCCAGCCGGAGGCGGGTGAGGTGAGCCAGTCGCGCACGTACTGCTTGTCGAAGCTGGGCTGGGCGCGGCCGGGCTGCCAGGACTCCGCCGGCCAGTACCGGGAGGAGTCCGGGGTGAGCACCTCGTCACCGAGCACCAGCGTGCCGGCTGAGTCCAGACCGAGCTCCAGCTTGGTGTCGGCGAGGATCACACCCCGCTCGGCAGTGATGCCCGCCGCACGCTCGTACACGGCGAGGGTGACCTCGCGGAGGCGAGCGGCGTCGTCGTGCCCGATCTGGGCGGCGACCTGCGCGAAGGTGACGTTCTCGTCGTGCTCGCCGACCGCGGCCTTGGTCGCCGGGGTGAAGATCGGCTCCGGCAGCCGGGAGCCGTCCTCCAGGCCGGCCGGCAGCTGCACCCCGCAGACCGCACCGGTGCTGCGGTACTCCGCCAGGCCGGAACCGGTGAGGTAGCCGCGGGCCACGCACTCCACCGGGTACATGTCCAGCCGGTGGCAGACCATCGCCCGTCCGACCACCTGCTCGGGCACGTCGGTGGAGAGCACGTGCCCGGGAACCAGGTCGGCGAGCTGGTCGAACCACCACAGGCTGAGCGCGGTGAGCACCGCACCCTTGTCCGGGATGAGCGTGGGCAGCACGTGGTCGTAGGCGCTGATCCGGTCGGAGGCGACCACCAGCACGCGGCCGTCGGAGCCGTCGTCGGGGACGTACAGGTCGCGGACCTTGCCGGAGTAGGCGTGCCGCCAGCCGGGCAGGACGGGTGCATCGTGATGCGTCACTCGACCAGTGTCCCACTCCCCGGACCGGCCTCGGCGCAGAGGTGGGAGGATCCGGGCATGGATCTCGCCACGCAGTCCGAGCTGCTCACCCGCATCTCCCGTGCGCTGGTCGAGTCGGTCAGCGGGCCGTGGCAGCGCCTGGAGCTGCAGTGGTCCCAGGCGAGCACGCAGCACAGCGGCCGGCTGCTGCTCGTCCGCCAGGAGTCCGCCACCTGGGAGCAGGTACCGGACGAGGCCACCCGGGCGCTGATCGAGCTGCGCGCGGGGATGGCCACCGCGGCGGCCGGCACCTGGCTGCTGATCACGCACACCGTCACCGCCGACGGGCAGGCCACCACGGGGTACGAGTACGACCAGCGGCCGTACTGGAACGCGCCGCAGGCCTCGATGCTGGTGGCGCCACCCGGCCCGCCGGTGCCCACCGACGGGCAGTGGCTCGCCGACATCCGCCGCTTCCCCCGGGACCGGGAGCACGCGCTGGACTGGCTCAGCCCGGAGGAGTTCGAGGGCGAGGCCACCGGGCAGCTGCGCGCCGGCCTGGACGCCCTGGGGCACCCGCGCGGCGGGGTGGTGCTGCCCGGGGACGTGCCGGAGGCGGCGTTCGAGGGCACGGTGGAGGTGGTGCGCTACGGCCCGCGCCACTACGGCCTGCAGGTGGCCGACTACGGTCAGCACGTGCTGCTCGGGGAGTTCTACACCGAGCGGGCCGCGTGCGACGCCGCCTGGGGCTACCTGACCGCACCGATGCCGCCGCCGGTCCCGGTGACCGCCGCGGACCTGCGCGCCCGGCTGGCTGCTGCGGCGCCGAACCTGGCCGAGCTGGGCTCCCGGGTGGCCGCCGCCGGCCCGGGCGGGATGATCACCAACCTGGCCACCGGGCTGCCGTACGACCGGCTGGGCACGGTGGACGGGCTGTACTTCTACCTGTGGGACACCCCGTGGGAGCAGCGCTCGCTGCCACCCTCGGCCTGGGGGCCGGGCGCGGGCCAGGTGGTGTTCATCGCGGCGCAGGCGGTGGAGGTGCAGGCCGAGATCACGCCCGCCTGGTTCGACCAGCCCGGCGGGGCGGTGCGCTTCCACGTGGAGCCGCCGGCCCGCGGTGTGCGGGACCTGGTGCGAGCAGGGGTGCTGCGGCCCGTTATCGTGACCGGGTGATGCTGCGCTGGGAGACCCTGACCGCCGAGTCCGTACCCGCCTGGACCGAGCTGGTGAACCTGCTCGGCGAGGTCGACGGCACCGGCGAGCAGCACAGCGAGGCGGACCTGGCCGAGGAGCTCGGTGCGGCGGACGTCGACCCGCTGCGCGACTCCCTGGCGGTCTGGGCCGGGGACCGGCTGGTGGCGTACGCCCTGGTGCGGGTGGGGACCGGCCTGACCCACGGTGAGGGGCATGTGCGCGCCGGGCTCGGCGGCGGTGTGCACCCCGGCTACCGCGGGCAGGGCATCGCCACCGCCCTGTTCGAACGGACCGAGCCGCGGGCGCTGCAGCTGGCGGCCGAACGTCACCCGGGGGCGCCGGTGGACCTGCGGGTGGAGGCCGGGCTGGAGACCGACCCGGTGCGGGCCGTGCTCGCCGACCGCGGCTACTCCCCGGCCCGGTACTTCACGGTGATGTCCCGTCCGCTGCCCGGGGACCCGGTACCGCCGCCGGACCCGCGCACCCGGCCGCTCACGCAGGACCTGCACGAGGCCACCCGGCTGGCGCACAACGAGGCGTTCACCAGCCACTGGGGCAGCGCCCCAGCCAGCCCCGAGCGGTGGCAGTCGGTGGTCTCCGGCCACTCCGCCCGGCCGGCGTTCGCCCGCATCGCCACCGACGGTCACGGCACGGTGCTCGCCTACTGCACCACCTCGCAGTGGACCGAGAAGGAGCTGTACGTGACCCTGGTCGGCACCCGGCCGACCGCCCGCGGGCAGGGACTGGCCCGGGCGGTGCTGACCGCCACCATCGCCGCCGCGGCCGCCGACGGCCAGTTCCGGGCCATCGAGCTGGACGTGGACAGCATCAACCCGCACGGCGCCGGGGCGCTGTACGCCTCGCTCGGGTTCACCCCGGTGCGCACCACCGCCACCTTCATCAAGCACGTGGCGGCGGCCCCGGCTCGCTGATCTCGTCCCGGTCGGGCGGGGCGCCGGCGGCACCGCCCACCTCCTCCGGCCCCACCCCCGTGCGCGCCCCCGCCCGGAACGCCGTGCCGGACCCCCGCCGGTCCCGGGAGTACGCGCTCAGCTCGGCCTCCACCGACCTGCTGTAGGGCAGGAAGCACAGCGCCACCAGCCCGAGCAGGCAGAACGCGATCGGCACGCCGGCGGTGGCGATCCGGATGCCGAGCTGGGCGGAGGCGGACTGCACCTCGGCCAGCTGGTCGTAGCCGTAGGCGGAGATGATCGCCATGACGATGGTGGTCTGCGCACCGGTCACCGGGGCGGACATCAGCGCCCGCAGCGCGGCGAACGAGCCGGTCTTGCGGGTGCCGGTGGCACGCTCGTTGTCGTCGATCAGCGCAGCCTCCAGCGCCACCCCGGCGGTACTCATCACGTGCCGCCCGGTCATCAGCACCAGGTAGCAGAGGAGCACCTGCCACCACTGGGTGACCCAGAACAGCGCGGCCAGCCCGGCCAGGTAGGGCACCATGCCCACGAAGATCGAGGTCCGTGAGCCGATCCGCTTGATCGCCCGGGCCAGCAGCGGCAGCAGGCACAGCACCACCAGCATCGAGCCGGTGTCGGCGATGGTCGCCTGGGTGCCGGTGGAGCGGATCACGTGGTCCATGAAGTACAGGAACGCGGTGAAGTACATGCCCATCGGCGCCAGCGCGGTCAGCCCGTAGGCGAACCACGCCCAGAACGCCCGCATCCGCAGGATCGAGGCGGCGTCGGCCTTCAGCTGCGCCCAGGTGATCGCCTGGTCCCCGGCGTCGCCCTGCTCATACAGCTCCGGCGGGTCCCGCAGCTTGATCGCGGCCACCAGGTACAGCCCGCCGTTGACCACCACCACGCCCATCAGCAGGGTGGCGATGGTGGTGCGCTCGGTGATCGCGTCGCCGACCAGCAGCTGGGTGGCCACGATGGTGGCGACCGCGGAGAAGATGTTGCCCAGCCAGGTCTTGACCACCTCCACGTCGATCCGGTCCTCCCGGGTGGGCGCGGCCAGGTAGGTGTAGCTGGTGGCGGCGATCAGGTAGAAGGTGGCGGCCACGTCGAAGGCGAACAGCTCGGCGAGGAACACGGTCAGGATGATCGCCTGCGGCCAGTCCGGGCTGGTCCAGGCCATCGCCACCAGCCCGAGCAGCAGGAACGGGATCGTCACCCGCATCACCAGCAGGAACTTCCCCTTGCCGGGCCGGTAGCGCATCTTGTCCAGCAGCACCCCGAACACCGGGTCGTTCAGCACGTTCCAGAGGTTGAACGCCAGGTACACCCAGCCGACGTACTTCGGGTCCAGGCCGATCACGTCGGTGTAGAACTTCACGTAGACGTTGTGGATCACCACCTGGGACATCCACGCCGCCGGCAGCGGGGTCGCCAGCAGCGCACGCTGCCGGAACGTCAGCGCCATCGCTGGCTCCCGCCGGTCGCCACCACGGCGTCACTCCACGTCGAGGGTGAAGGCACCCTCCCCGGCGGGCACGTGCAGCCACGGACCGTCCTGCTCGGCGGCCACCCGCCGGCCGTCCCGGCGCACCACGCCGGCCCCACCGGGCAGGAAGAACACCGACGCCGCGGGCCCGCTCCTGCCCTGCCAGGCCGCGCGGAGGTGACCGCCACGCACCACCCAGGTGGCGCCGTCGCCGGCGAACGCGAGCGGGCGGGCCCGGGTGAGCACCTGCGCGGCCTCGGTGCCGGCGAACTGCTCCTCCCAGCACCAGTAGGTCCAGGACCAGCCGTAGGAGTCGAAGGTGTCCATCAGGAACCGGGCGTGCTCGGCGATGCCGGTGGCCTGCCCGAACGCGCCCCACTCCCCGGCCAGCACCGGCACCTCGAGGCGCTGCTGGGTCTGGCGGTGCCGGGCGAAGATGGTGCCGGCGCGGGTGTTGCTGGACAGGGCGATCGCCGGGGTGTCCACGGTCAGGTCGTAGCCGTGCGGGGAGTACACCCAGGCCGGGTCGGCCAGCGGCGGCTGCCCGGAGGGGATGCCCAGGTTGGCGAAGTAGGAGTGCTCCCGGGCGATCAGCTTGCCGGTGCCGGTACCGCGGACGGCGGAGGTCACCCTGGTCATCAGCGGCGCCACCTGCTCGGTCTCGAAGGTCCGCACCAGGCCGGCGACGGCGTCGCCCACCTGGCGGTGCACGCTCTCCTCCTCCAGGTGGCCCAGCTGGGCCAGCTTGGCCTCCGGGTCGGCGAAGTCGGCGGCCACCTGCTGCACGTCCTGCCCGGTGGCGTGGGCGAACGCGCCGAGGATGGCTTCGAAGACGGGGCCGGCAGCGCTGCCCGGGGCGGGCTCGTTCAGCAGGTCGAAGCCGATCACCGCCGGGTGGTCCCCGAGCCGGGTGGCCACGTGGGCCCACATCGCGGCGAAGCGGTCCTGCAGGCCCAGGCCGCCCGGGCCGGGGGCGTTCGCCCAGAACACGTCCAGCGCCTGCTGCACCGCCGGGCTGGTCAGGTAGGCGTCGCTCCACAGGTCGGTGGCCGCGAACGGTTCCTCGGTGAGGGTGGCCCAGGGTGGGGCGCCGTCGCCGAAGGACTGGGAGTACAGGTCCTGGTGGGCGTCCAGGAGCACCGCGATGCCGGCGCCGCGGAGCAGGTCGAGCTGGCCGGCCAGGTGGTCCAGGTAGGTCTCGTCGTAGCGGCCCGGCTCCGGTTCGACCGCGGCCCAGATCACCCCGAGGCGGACCAGGGTGAACCCGCGGGCGGCCAGGTCGGCGACGTCCGCGGCGGTCCAGGTGCCGTGGAAGGACCGTCGGTAGGCCTCCTCGCTGCCCTGCCCGGGGGTGGCGCCCTTGGCCACCAGGTTGATGCCGTGCAGCACCCGCTGCCGGCCCGCCTCGTCCCGCAGCACGAGGCCGTCGACCTGAAGCTGCATCCTCACCCTCCTGCTCGCGCCATCACGACACGGCCAACCTAGCCGAGTCCCCCCATCTGGGGGGTTCCTCCGCGGGGCCGCGCGGCGCAGGCTGGGGGCGAGCGAAGGAGCGCGAGATGGACGAGGGCGTGCACCCGGCCGTGGTGGTCGGCAGCGGGTCGGCCGGGCTCGCCACCGCCGCCGAGCTGGCCCGCCGCGGTGTGCCGGTGGTGGTGCTGGAGCGCGGCGCAGGCATCGGCACCGCGTGGGCGGGGCGGTACGACAGCCTGCGGTTCAACACCGGCCGGTGGCGCTCGGCGCTGCCGGGGGCGCCGTTCCCACGCTCCTGGGGGCAGTTCCCCACCCGGGACCAGTACGTGGCCTACCTGCACGAGTACGCGGCCACGCGGCGGCTGCGGGTGCGCACCGGGGTGCGGGTGCAGCGGGTGGACCCTGCCCAGGACGGGTGGCGGCTGTCCACCACGACAGGGCCGGTGACGGCGCGGCACGTGGTTCTCGCCTGCGGCCCGTTCCACACTCCGCGGTTGCCGGCCTGGGCGGAGGGGACCGACTTCGGCGGTGAGGTGCTGCACGCCGCCGGCTACCGGAACCCGGCACCGCTGGCGGGCCGGCGGGTGCTGGTGGTGGGCACCGGCTCCACCGGGATGGAGATCGCGCACGAGCTGGCCGGGCGTGCCCGGCAGGTGTGGCTGTCCTTCCGGACGCCGCCGAACATCCTGCTCCGGGAGCTGCACGGGCTGCCCGGTGACCTGCCGGTGCCGGTGATGCTGCACCTGCCCACCCGGATGGTGGACACGATGATGCTGGCGATGCAGCGACGCACGGTCGGCGACCTGTCCGGCTACGGGCTGCCCGCACCGGACGTCGGGGCGATGACCCGGTTGAAGACCCGGGGCGGGTCCGGGGTGGCGGTGGTCGACCCGCCGGTGCTCGACTCGATCCGGTCCGGCGCGGTGCAGGTGGTGCCCGCGGTGGCTGGTCTCGACCACGACGGCGCCTCCCTCGCTGACGGCACCCGGCTGCATCCGGACGTGGTGGTCACCGCGACCGGGTACCACTCCGGTCTGCGGCCGCTGGTGGGTCACCTGGACGTGCTCGGCCCCGAGGGGCTGCCGCTGGAGCGCAGCGGACGGTCCAGCGCCCCGGGGCTGCACTTCGTGGGCTACGTGCCGCGACCCGGGATCACCGGGTACGTCGCGAGGCTGGCGCGGCGGGCTGCGACCGAGATCGCGGCTGCCGAGAGAGGAGCGCGGCCAGCTCGGCCCGGCTGGAGACGTCCAGCTTCGCCAGCACGTTCTTCACGTGGCCGCGCAACGTCTCGGGAGTGATCCACAGCTCGGCGGCGATCTGCCGGGTGGGTCTGCCGGTGAGCAGCAGCCCGGTGACCTCCCGCTCCCGGGGGGTGAGGCTGTGCAGCTCCATCAGCAGCGGCGCCAGGTCGGCCGGGGTGGCCGGATCGAGGACGAGCGCGGTGCGGCCGGGCCCGTCGCCGGCCAGCCGGGCGCCGCGCACGATCACCGACTCGCCGGTGCTGGTGCGGGCCCAGGCGCGGGCGGGCGGCACGCTCGTGCCGGTGGCTTCGCCCGGGGCGGCCGGGGTGCTCCGCGGACGGTCGGTCCCGCCCGGTCCGTCGGCAGTCTCGGTCGCGAGCGCCCGGGCCTGGCGGGCCACCTGGTGCAGCACGATCGTGGTGCGCAGCGACTCGTCCTCGGGGTCCCCGAACCACTCCGGGACGCGATCGGTCATCGACTCCACCGAGCCGTCGTCCCGCAGCACCACCAGCGCCGGTGCCTCACCGGAGTCGGCAGGACCGGGCCCTTGCAGCGCCAGCCCGGTCCGGATGCCGTCGGCCACGTAGGGGCACAGCCGGGCCACCAGCTGCACCTCGGCCGGGGTGAACCAGGGGTCGTCGGCCAGCCGGGAGAGGCAGGCCAGCCCCCAGGTGACCGAGCCGCTGCCGAACGTTGCGCGCAGCTCGTCGCCGTAGCCGGCGCTCTGGTAGATCCTGCGCCACCGGATGCTGGCGGCGAGGTCACCGCCGGTGGCGGCACTCAGGGCGGCTGCCGGCACGGGGGCGCCGGCCAGGTCCACGAACCGGTTGACGTCCTCCGCCCCGCTCATCTCCTGCTCGATGAGGGCCAGGTGCGTCTGCCGGTCCACCCCCTCGGTGTGCACCCCGTTCATCAGCAGCGTGTCCGGGTCCACCAGGATCCAGCCTGCAGCGGCGTACCCGACCACCGGCCGGATGCGGCGGGCGACGTGCTCCAGCAGGTCGAGCGGGTCCTGCCCGCGCGCGCACTCGCGGGCGACCTCGCGCACGAGGCGATCCGAGCGTGCGCCGGTGCCGCTCATGCTCGATTCTCCCGCCCGGGGTGCTCGGCTGTCCACTGCAGCCGGCCGGGCCGCCGGCAGGACGCCGCGGCCCC
>CAZMDO010000102.1:0-8338 GCA_964564445.1 uncultured Ruaniaceae bacterium
CCCGGGGGCCTCGGTGGCCGGTTCCTCCTCGGTGATGATGAGGAACGGGTCGGAGGTGTCCGGTGCCGGCCGGTCCTTCACCCAGTGGTTGAAGACGAGGTTGAGCAGGATGACCGTCACGGCTCCGACCGCGACCCCGCTGTCCAGGAACATCCGCAGCTCGTGCGGGAAGCCCGAGTAGGCCTCCGGGGCGAGCACCGGGATGGTGCCCACGCCCAGGGCGAGGGCGGCCGCGACGAGGTTCCCGATCCGGTCGAAGTCGATCCGGGACAGGATCTGGATGCCGATCACGGCCACGGTGGCGAACATCACCAGGGTCACCCCGCCGAGCACTGCGTCCGGGATGACCGAGACGAACCGGCCCAGCGCTGGGAAGATGCTCAGCACCACGAGGATGCCGCCGGCGCCACGGTCACGAACCGGGACTTCACCCCGGTGAGGGAGACGACACCCACGTTCTGGGTGAAGGTGATGTAGCCGAAGCTCTGGAAGATCCCGCCGAGGGCGGTCATCAGCCCGTCGGTGCGCAGCGCACCGGCGATCGTGGACGGGGTGGCGCGCCTGCCGACGATCTTGCCCACGGCGACCATCTGGCCCACCGACTCGATCATCATCACCAGCCAGATCACCATCATCGACATGGTGGCCACCAGGTTGAGCTGCGGCAGCCCCCAGAAGAACACCTCCGGTGGTGCGACCACCGGCCCCTCGGTCACCCCGCTCAGGTCCATCTTCCCCATACCGAAGGCGATCGCGGTGCCGAGCAGCATCGCGGCGAGGATCGCCAGCTGGGTCCAGCGCTTGGGCAGCACCCGGTACAGGGTGATCACCAGCGCGATGCAGATGATGGCGAGCAGGATGTTGCTCGGGCTGCCGTAGTCCTCGCTGGTGGGGTCCTGACCGAAGATCAGCCCGATCCCGGCGGGGAGCAGGTTGATGCCGATCAACGTGATGGACACCCCGACCACCAACGGCGGGAAGTACCGCAACAGCTTGGTGAAGAACGGTGCGATGAGGAACACCAGCAGACCGGAGGCCAGGATCGACCCGTAGAGCACCTGCATCCCGTAGCCGTTGCCGATCACCAGCATCGGGGCGATCAGGTTGAACGAGGCACCCACGACCAGCGGCATCCGGGCGCCGACCTTCCAGATCCGCAACGACTGCAGGATCGTGCCGATACCACAGAGCAGCAGGTCAGCAGCCACCAGGTGGACGATGTCCTCCTTGGGCAGGTCGAGCCCGGCGGCGACGATGAACGGGACGGCGATGGTGCTCGAGTACATCACCAGCACGTGCTGCAGGCCGAGCGGGAGCAGGCGACGGACGGGGAGCACCTCGTCGACTGCTGCCGCCTTGGCGGGTTGGTTGTCCATCAGGAGGTCTCACTTTCCTCTTCTCGGTGCCCCGCAGCCGTGCGGAGGCACTCTCTGGGGTGCTACGCCCGCCGCCCGGTCGCGGCGGACGGGTTCAGACGTGCGGCCAGGTGGGGGTGATCGTGATGCCGGCCCGCTCCAGCACGGCGGCGGCCTGCGCCCTGGCCCGGGGCAGCACCTCCTGCTCCGGCAGCGTGGTGCAGGTGCCGCCCTCGACGGTCACCTGGCCGTTGATGACGACGGTGTGCACATCGCTGCCGAGAGCGCACCAGGCGATCGCGGAGACGACGTCCGGAGCGAGCACGAAGTGCGGCTGGTCCAGGTCGATGGCGATGAAGTCGGCCTTCTTGCCCACCTCCAGCGAGCCGATCTCCTCCTGCAGGCCCAGCGCTGCGGCACCGTGCAGGGTGGCCATCTCCAGCACCAGCTCGGCCGGGACGAGGGTGGCGTCCTGCTCGACCGCCTTGTGCAGATAGGACACCCAGCGGAAGTCGCGCATCAGGTCGTAGGTGTTGTTGCACGGGCCACCGTCGGTGCCCAGTGCCACGTTCACGCCGGCGTCCAACCAGCGGCGCAGCGGTGCCACGCCCATGCCGAGCTTGGAGTTGCTCGCCGGGTTGTGGCTCACGTGCGTGCCGGTGGCCGCGATGGTGGCGATGTCCGCGTCGTCGGTGATGTTCACGCAGTGCACCAGCAGCACGTCCGGGCCGAGCATCCCGACCCGCTCGCAGAGCTCGACCGGGCTGGCACCGTCGAAGGTGTCCCGGATGTAGGCCACCCGGCCGAGGTCCTCGGCGAGGTGCATGTTCACCGGCATCCTGCGGCTGCGGGCCAGCTGCATCATCTCCCGCAGCAGGGACTCGCTGGTGCCGCCGGGTGGGCGCGGGCCGAACCAGATCTGGATCCGACCGTCCCCGGCACCGGTCCACCGGTCGTCCAGGGCGAGCGCGCCGGCGATCGATTCCTCCCGGGACTCCACCAGGCCCGGGTGCATCTCGCCGCCACCGCCGGTGAACGCATCGATGTCCATCACGCAGCGGGCGATACCGGCGCGCATCCCCGAGCGCACCACCGCCTCCACCACGCTGTCGAAGCTGTGGTTGCCCTCCAGGAACGTCTCCAGGAAGGTGGTGGTGCCGGACTTCATCAGCTCGAGCAGGCACAGCTCGGCGCTGGTGCGGTGGTCCTCCTCGGTGTAGCTGCCGACGGCGGGCCAGATGCGCTCGAGCAGCCAGGGCTTGAGCGCCAGGTCGTCGCCGATGCCTCGGATGAGGCACTGCGAGAGGTGGACGTGGGTGTTCACCAGGCCGGGCATCACGACCATCCGCCGCAGGTCGCGGCGGGGCGCGTGCGGGTACCTGGTCTCCAGCTCGGCTGCGGGACCGACGGCGGCGATGCGGTCGTCGTCGACGAGGAGGGCGCCGTGGTCGAGGACCCGGCGGTGGGCGTCCATGGTGATGACCGTGGCGTTCGTGTAGAGCATGGTGGACCTCTGACATGTCTCAGGCGCGGCGTCGCAGCCACGCGGGGATGAGTGCACGTGCTGCCCCACGGGATGGGGCGGTACTGATGTCAGGGACCGAATGCCCTCAACCGTCAGTGGCGGGATGAGGGGCGCTGATCGGACGCGGTGGGCGCCCAGTCTGGAGCCTCAGTCCTCCGGCTGGCGCCGTGGGTGGGTCGCACCCGGTGGCGCCGGTGTGGTGTGTCTGGTGACAGGTCGGCGCTGGTCCTCCTCTCCGGATCAGGCGTAGACGGTGCGGTCGGTGTGGATGGGGCCGTGCCGGGCTGCCAGCGGCGCTCCGGTCCCGCCGCGGCGGCGGGCGACGATCTCGGCCATGATCGACAGGGCGGTCTCGTGCGGGGAGACGCCGCCGAGGTCCAGACCCATCGGCGAGCAGAACCGGGCGAGATCGTCGGCGCTGAGCCCGCGGCGGCGGAGCCGGGCCAGCCGGTCCGTGTGCGTCTGCCGGCTGCCCATCACGCCGATGTACCCGGCCGGGGTGCCGGCGGCGACCTCGAGCAGCGGTTCGTCGAACTTCGGATCGTGGCTGAGCACGCAGATCGCGGTGCGCTCGTCCACACGGGTGCCGGCGAGGTAGCGGTGCGGCCAGTCCACCACCACCTCGTGGGCGGTGGGGAACCGGTCGGCGGTGGCGAAGGCGGCGCGGGCGTCGCAGACCGTCACCCGGTAGTCCATCAGCCGTGCGACGTCGGCGATCGCGGCGGCGAAGTCGACGGCGCCGAAGACGAGCAGGCGGGGCGGCGGCATGATCGGTGCCACGAAGGCGCGCACCCCCGGACCGGTGGTGACCACCGCGGCGGTGTTCCGGCCCCCCGGCCGGGGCCAGCCAGCCAGCGCCTCCGCCTCGGTGGCGCGCTCCTCCGCGGCGGTGACGCTCACCGCGGGCCCGGTCACCAGGCTCACCCGCCCCTGGTCCGGTCCGTCCAGGAGCTGCACCACCGCGGCCTCGCTCCCGGAGAGCTGTGCCGACTCGATCGCTGCCAGGTCGACCTCCGCGGGGTCGATGCGCTGCACGAACACCTCGATCTCGCCGCCGCAGGTCATCCCGATGCCTGTCCCGGCGTCATCGGCGCTGATCCCGTAGCGCACCGTGTGGGCGGCGCCGCCGGCGATGACCTGCTCGCAGCGCAGGTACAGGTCGGCCTCGATGCACCCGACCGAGACGCTCCCGACCACGGCGCCGGAGGGGTGCAGGGCCATCGCCGCACCGGGACCTCGTGGTGCCGACCGCCACACACCGACCACGGTGGCCAGCGCGAACGGTTCGCGCCAGCGTGCGATCTCCTCGATGATCCCGAGCATCTCTCCCTCCTCCCTGAGCGAAGCCGGTTCCTGCTGCGGGTGCTGGCTAGGTGCTGCTGCTCTCGGTGGGGCGTCCGGCGAGACGGTCGGCGGCGCTGCGGGTGGCGTCGATGATCTTCTCGTAGCCGGTGCACCGGCACAGGTTGCCGGCCAGGGCCTCCCGGATCTCCGCGTCCGCGGGGTCGGGGTTGCGCTGCAGCAGGTCGTGCACGGCGACGATGAGCCCGGGGGTGCAGAAGCCGCACTGCACCGCCCCGCACCGGATGAACTCCTCCTGCACCGGGTGCAGGAAGTCCTCGTCCTGGGCGATGCCCTCGACGGTGACGACCTCGCAGCCCTCCACCTGACCGGCCGGGACGAGGCAGGAGCAGGCCGGGACGCCGTCGATGTAGACCGTGCAGGACCCGCACTCCCCCTGCCGGCAGGCGTCCTTGGCGCCAGGCAGCGCCAGGCGCTCCCGGAGCATGTCCAGCAGGCTCTCCTCGGGGCGGACGCTCTCGGCGGTCCGTTCGGTGCCGTTGACCGTGGCGGTCACGCGCATGACGTGACTCCTCTCTGGTAGGTCGCCCAGGTCCAGCTGAGCGTGCGGCGGGCCATCACCCGCAGTGCGTGGGTGCGGTACTGGGCCTTGCCGCGGACGTCGTCGATCGGGGTGGCCGAACCGGCGACCGCGTCCGCGAACGCGGTCACCAGGGCCTCGGGCAGCGGAGCACGGGAGGCCCAGAACCCGCCCGCACCGAGCTCACCGGCGAGCAGCTCCTCCGCGGCCTCGGCCCTTGCCGGTGTCGGCCCGACCGAGCCCATGCCGGTACCCACGCTGCCGGTCTCCGGGTGCAGCGTCAGCGCCAGGCTGGCCACGGAGATCACCATCGCGTTCCGGGTGCCGATCTTGGCGAACTGCTGGGGCCCGGTGGCGCGGTCCACCCAGATCGCCGCGATCAGCTCGTCCGGCGCGAGCACGCTGCGCTTGACCCCGGTGAAGAACTCCCGCACCGGGACCATCCTGGTGCCGCGCACGGAGCGGACCTCCACCTGGGCATCGGTGGCCAGCAGGGCCGGCGCACTGTCCCCGGCCGGGGAGGCGGTGGCCAGGTTGCCGCCGACGGTGCCGCGGTTGCGCACCTGCGGTGAGGCCACGGTCCGGGCGGCCATCGCCAGGCTGGGCAGGTCCTGGCCGAGCTCGGCGATGATCTGGGTGTAGGGCACACCTGCGCCGACGCGGATCCGTTCGCCCTCGCTCCACCACTGGCGGATGTCGCCGACGTTGCGCACGTCCAGCACCGGGCCCGGCTCGCGGCGGTCGAAGTTGAACTCCACCATCACGTCCGTGCCGCCGGCGATCGGCAGGTGGTCGGGGTGCTCGGCCCGGGCCTGGAGCGCCTCGTCCCAGCTGGTCGGTCTCAGGAAGGTCATGACGGGCTCCCGGTCGTCGCGGCGGTGGTGACCGGCTGGGCCGGTGGGCAGGCGCCGGCGATGTGCTCCGGCCGGATCGGCGTGCGGACCAGCGGCAGCCCGGTCGCCTGCCGGATGGCGTTGAGGATCGCGGGGGTGGAGGACAGCGTCGGCGGCTCACCCACGCCGTTCAGCCCGTACGGGGAGTCCGGGTGCGGGAGCTCGAAGATGTCGATCGGCATCGAGGGCACATCGAGGATGGTCGGGATGAGATAGTCGGTGAACGAGGGGTTGAGCAGCTTCCCGTCGTCGCTGATCAGCAGCTCCTCCATCACCGCCAGGCCCAGACCCTGCACGTTCCCGCCGTGGATCTGGCCCTCGACGGCCATCGGGTTCATCGCCCGACCCACGTCCTGCGCGGTGGCCAGCTCGATCACCTTCACCAGGCCCAGCTCCACGTCCACGTCCACCACCGCCCGGTGGGCGGCGAAGGCGAACGCGATGTGCGCATCCCCCTGACCGGTCTCCGGGTCGATCTGCTCGGTCTTGCGGTGCGTGAACACGTGGTGGCCGTCCACGGACTCCTCCCCGAGCGCCTCGGCAAAGGTGAGCACAGCGCTACCGGTCACCTTGTCCACGATCCGGCCCTCGGCCACGGCGAGCTGCTCCGCCGGCCGCCCGGTCAGCACGGCGGCACGCTCCACCAGCGTGGCCTTGAGCTCCAGGCAGGCCCCCCGCACCGCCCCCAGCGACATCCAGGACATCCGGGAGGCGGACGCGGACCCGGCGTCCCCGATCCGGGTGTCCGCGGGGAGCACCACCACCCGGTCGATGCCCAGCTCGGTGGAGACCGCCTGTGCCTGGATGGTGGTCACGCCCTGGCCCAGCTCGGCGGCGGCGGTGTGCACCGAGGCGATCGGCAGGCCACCGCTGACCGAGAGCGTGACCCGGGCGGTGGAGATGTCGTCCACGCCGCCGGAGTAGCCGATGGCCTTGACGCCGACGGCGTAGCCCACCCCGCGGCGCACCCCCTCACCGTGGGTGGTGTTGGACACCCCGCCGGGCAGCAGCCGCAGGTCGAGCTCACCGGAGCGTTCCGCGGCATCGGCCGGGCCTTGACCGCCTCGAGCAGCTCGCGGACCGGTGCCGGTCCGTCCACGGCCTGGCCGGTGGGCAGCACGGTGCCGGTGCGCATGGCGTTCTTCAGCCGGAGCTCGAGCGGGTCCATGTCCAGCGCGCGGGCGAGCTTGTCCATGTTCGACTCGGTGCCGTAGCTGCCCTGCACCGCACCGAAGCCGCGCATCGCCCCGCACGGCGGGTTGTTGGAGTACACTACCCGCCCATCGATCTCGGCGTGCGGCACCTCGTAGGCACCGGCCACGAAGTAGCAGCAGTTGGCGAGCACCACCTGCGAGGTGGAGGTGTACGACCCACCGTCCATCAGCACGTCGACCTTGACGTAGACGAGGGTGCCGTCCTTCTTCGCGCCGTGCTCGAACCGCATCCGGGCCGGGTGCCGGTGCACGTGGCCGAAGAAGGACTCCTGCCGGTCGTAGACCATCCGGGCCGGGCGGCCCAGGCGCAGGGCGATCATGCAGGCGTGGATCTGCACCGAGAGGTCCTCCTTGCCGCCGAACGCCCCGCCGACGCCGGCGAGGGTCAACCGGACCTTCTCCTCCGGCAGGCCCAGGCAGGGGGCCATCTGCTTGCGGTCGGTGTGCATCCACTGGGTGGAGATGTACAGGTCCACCCCGCCGTCCTCGGCCGGGATGGCCAGACCGGACTCGGGGCCCAGGTAGGCCTGGTCCTGCATGCCGACCTCGTAGACGTCCGCGACCACCACCTCGGCCTCGGCCCGGGCGCGGTCCATGTCGCCGTGCCGGATCTTCAGGTCCCGGATCACGTTCCCGTGCGGGGAGTCCGGGTGCAGCACCCGGGTGCCCGGCTCGGCCACGCTCTGCGCGTCCAGCAGCGGCTGCCACACCTCGTAGTGGACGTCGACCAGCCTGGCCGCCCGGGCCGCGGTCTCCGCGTCCTCGGCGGCCACCACGGCCACCGGCTCGCCCTGGTAGCGCACCTGGTCGATGGCCAGCACCGGCTGGTCGGAGACCTTCATCCCGTAGGTCTTCGCCCCGGGCACGTCCTCGTGGGTGAGCACCGCGAGCACACCGGGCACCGCCAGCGCGCGGGAGGTGTCGATACCGAGGATCCCGGCCGCGGCGTGCGGGCTGCGCACCGTGACGCCGACCACCTGGTCCTCCGCGGTCAGGTCGGAGGAGTAGGCAAACTGTCCGGTGACCTTCAACGGGCCGTCCGGCCGCGGGGCGCTGACTCCGATCCCCAGACCGGAACGCGACTCCGTGGACTTCATCAGGGATGTCAACATCGACTCCTCATCAGTTCGGACTTCTGTGACGCCGACGAACTGTCCCCCTACCCGCGACGAACGTCGCGGTCCCCGGGCAGGTCGGGTGTGGGTGGTGAGGTGGAAGCCGACCCGGCGCACGGCCTGTCGCAGGCGGTGCGGTGCGGTGCTTCCTCGCGGGCCCTCCTTCGGGGTGAGTACTGCTACCCCGGCCGCTGATGCACCTACGGGCAGTCGCCTGTTCTTGAACGACTCGCGGAGCCAGTGGTCCGGCTCAGCGTTGACACGTCCGCCATGAGGGGGTCGCTAGGACCCGGCATCTCCGGTGTGCCCGTTGAAGAGCGTTTCTAACACCTTGGTCGCGGCATGTCAACGATG
>CAZMDO010000103.1:0-6808 GCA_964564445.1 uncultured Ruaniaceae bacterium
GAACGCCACCATCCTCTCCCAGCAGGCCGACGACCAGGAGCGCGCCTCCAGCTGAGGTTCGCAGCACTGCTCACCGGGGCCGGTCCCACCCGTGGGGCCGGCCCCGGTGGCGTGCCCAGGCATCGGGCCGGTCGGTGCGGCCGGTCCGTGGCCCCGCGCCACGTGCAGGGCGGGCGGGGCGGAGGTCGACGGCGGAGCGCGCCGTGCTCAGGTCTCCTCGTCGTGGTCGCCGCGCACCCAGGCCACGTGCCGGCGGGCCGAGCGCTGCACGGCCTCGGCGGCACCGGTCTGGATCGCGTTGCCGAAGTTGCCCACCACCCGGTCGAACTGCAGACCGGCCAGCCGGGCCGCGATCCGCTCCACCACGGCCGCCGAGAGCGGGATCTTGTTCGGGTAGCTGCGCAGGAAGCCGAGCGAGGCCCGGTCCGGGTTCGGGAACACCGTGTCCCCGCTGAGCAGCACCCCTCGGCCACCGGAGCCACCGGCCCAGAGCGCCACCGACGCCCCGGGGAAGTGGCCGCCCACCCGGTGCAGGCTCAGCCCCGCGGCCAGCTCGTGGTCACCGTCCCACAGCCGCACCCGGTCCGAAGACCTGCCCAGCCACCGGGCGTCCGGCTCGCAGACCAGCACCGGTGCCGCGAGCGCCTCACCCCACTCGGTCTGCACCCCGAACATGTGCGGGTGGCTGGCTGCCACGGCGAGCACCGGGCCGAGCCCGCGCACCCGCGCCACGGTCTCGGAGTCGATGTAGCCGGGCGGATCCCACAGCAGCGACCCCGCCGGGGTGTGCACCAGCTGGGCGGTCTGCCCGATCCCGACCTTCGGGTCCGCGGTGATCTCCACCCGGCCCGGCTCGGCCTCGGTCCAGGTCAGGCGCTGCCCGGCGGCCCGGAGGTCTTCGATGTCCGTCCAGCGCTGCCCGTCCGCGGGCACCCACTGCCGCTCGTCGGCGCAGATCGGGCACACCTCCGGCAGGGCGGTGTCGTCCTGCTCCACCGCGCAGGTCGCACAGATCATGGCTCTCCCTTCGCCGCCGGACCACAGCCTGCCACCGGCCGTGCTGCCTGGGTAGCCCCGGTGCGGGCACCGTGGCGGCCTGCGCGCCCGCCGGCCCGGTCCGACGGGGGTGCACCACGCCGTGACGTGGCCGCCCGCCGGCGGCACGAACCGGAAAGTTCCACCCCCCGCAGCCTGGCTCCGACCGGCTCCGGTCCCTACCGTCGACAACGCACCCAGGCAGCAGGAAGGAGACCAGCATGTGGCGACTGAGCGTGCGCCCCTCCGCCGAGAGCAGCCTCGCGCCGGTGGACGTGGTGGTCACCGCCGAGCCCGGCGGTTCCGTGGCGGACCTGGCCGCCAGCCTCGGTGAGCACGTGGCCGGGGGTTCCCGGGTGCTGCTCGCCCCCACCACCGCCGGGGTGCCATGGCCGGCCCGCACGCCGCTGACCGAGGCGCCGCTGCACGACGGCGACGTCCTGGACGTCACCTCCGTACCGGCCGACTGGCTGGACCGGCCCGCCCCCGAGCGCCCGGCGCGCGCCCTGGTGCACATCCTCACCGGCCCCGATGCCGGCACCCGCGTGCCGGTCACCACCGAGGTGGCCACCATCGGGCGGGCGAGCACCTGCACGGTGCAGCTGCGCGACCCGCTGGCCAGCCGCAGCCACGCCCGGCTGCTGCTCGAGGGCGACCCGGTGCTCATCGACGAGGCCTCCGCGCACGGCACCCGGGTGGCCGGCCGGCTGGTGAACCGGCCGCGCCCGATCACCTGGGGCGAGCAGATCACCATCGGCGGCACCGTGCTCACCGTCCGCCCGGGCAGCGGCGCCGCGGCCCGCGGTGAGCGCAGCATCTGGCGCTCGCCCCGGTTCGGCACGGCGGTCACCCCCGCCGAGCTCGAGGGCCCCGCGGTGCCGAACCCGGCGCGAAAGGTGCCGTTCCAGTGGCCGATGATGCTCATGCCGGTGCTGATGGGCGGGGCGATGTACGCGATGATGCGCAACGCGTTCTCGCTGATCTTCATGCTCGGCTTCCCGCTGATGATGGTGGCCAACTACGTGGTGCAGCGCCGCAGCGCGGCCAAGGAGTTCCGGCAGGCCACCGCCCTGTGGCGCACCGACCTGGCCGCGGTGCTCGCGCAGGTGGATGCGGCCGCCGGCATCCAGCGGGCGAACGCCGAGGAGGACGACCCGGACGCCGAGGAGCTGCTGGACCGGGCCACCACCGCCGACCGCCGGGTGTGGGTGCGCCAGGTCGAGGACGAGGACTTCCTGCACGTGCGAGCCGGACGCGGCCCGCGCCCCGCCCTGGTCACCGCGACCCTGCCCGGCCAGGGCGACCGGGCCCTGCGCGCCGACGGTGAGGCCCAGCTGCGCCGGCGTGCCGTGCTGGCGCAGCTGCCGGTGACCGTGGAGCTGGGCGGGCTCACCTCAGTAGTGGGCGAGAAGGAGACGGTGGACGCCTGGGTGCGCTGCGCCGTCGTGCGCCTGGCGGTGAGCCACTCACCCAACGACGTGCGCATCCTCGCCGCCCTCGGCCCGGGCCGCACCGAGGTGGAGACCTGGCTGCGCTGGCTGCCGCACGCCGCCCCGCTGGCCGGGGGCCTGGCCTCGGTGGCGGTCGGCGCCGGGGACAGCCACGCCCTGCTCGAGGAGCTCGCCCGCACCGACGGCGGCACCGAGCACGTGGTCTGCCTGATCGACGCCGACGCCGGTATCCCGCGCCGCGTGGTCGAAGGGGTCGCCGCCCTGGCCGAGGAGCGCCGGCTGCACCTGGTCTGGCTCGGCGACTCCCTCGCCCAGGTGCCCGCCGCCACCCAGACCGCCGTGGACACCCGCGCCCTGCGGGTGGAGCACGCCGGCCGGGGCGGGGTGGCGGAGCTGACCAGCCTGGACCAGCTCGACCTGGCTGCCGCCTGGCGCGCCGCCCGGGCCCTGGGCGGCTACCGGGACGAGGCCGCACTGGTCGCCGGGGAGTCCTCCCTGCCGCAGACCGTGCGCCTGGGCGACCTCAGTGCGGACGTGGCCGACGCCGACGACGTTGCCGCCGTGGAGCGCCGGTGGACCACCTCCACCGGGCTGCGCGCCCAGCTGGGCATGGGCACCGACGGGGTGGTCTCCATCGACCTGCGCGAGGACGGACCGCACGGCCTGGTCGCCGGCACCACCGGTGCCGGGAAGAGCGAGCTGCTGCAGTCGCTGCTGTGCTCCCTGGCGGTGAACAACCCGCCGCAGCGGATCACCTTCCTGCTGGTGGACTACAAGGGCGGTGCCGCCTTCCGCGAGTGCGCCCAGCTGCCGCACACCGTCGGCTACATCACCGACCTCACCCCCGCGCTGGTGCAGCGCGCGCTGACCAGCCTGCACGCCGAGCTCACCGCCCGCGAGCACCTGCTGGCCAGCTACGGCGCCAAGGACCTGCCCGCCCTGGAGCGCAGCCACCCCGAGGTCGCCCCACCGAGCATGCTCATCTGCGTGGACGAGTTCGCCGCCCTGCTCGCCGAGGTGCCGGAGTTCGTGGACGGCATGGTCTCCATCGCCCAGCGCGGCCGGTCCCTGGGCATGCACATGCTGCTGGCCACCCAGCGCCCGGCAGGGGTGGTCACCCCGCAGATCAAGGCGAACACCGACCTGCGCATCGCGCTGCGGGTGGCCTCCGCGGACGACTCGATGGACGTGGTGGACGCCCCGGACGCCGCCCAGCTCTCCCGCCGCACCCCCGGGCGGGCGCTGCTGCGCCGCACCGGGCACGGCACCCGCGAGCTGGTCCAGGTGGCCTACGTGGGTGCCCACGAACCACTGCGGGAGGCCGGGGAACGGGTGCAGGTCAGTGCGTTCACCGCCCGAGAGCTCCCCGGGGCCGTTCCCGACGGCGTCGCCCGCCTGCATCCGTCGTCCGACCTGGAGCGGATCGTCACCACGACCACCACCGCGTTCGGTCGCAGCGGGCGAGCGGCGCCGAAGAAGCCCTGGGTCCCCCCGCTGCCGGCGGAGCTGCCGCTGACCTGCCTGGCGCCCGGTCGCCTGGCCGTGGGCGCCGGCGCCGCCGACGAGGCGATCGTGCCGGGTGCGGGAGAGGACGTGACCGTGGTGGACCAGCCCAGCGGGCAGGTGCTGCTCGGCCTGGCGGACCGGCCCGCCGACCAGCGCCAGGACCCGTGGCTGGTGGACTACGCCCGTACCGGGCACCTGCTGGTGTTCGGTGCCTCCGGGTCCGGCAAGACCGAGCTGCTGCGCACCCTGGCCGCCGCGGCGACCGCTGGCGCCGAGACCGCCCCGGCGTGCGTGTACGGCATCGATGCCGGTGGTGGCGGCCTGATGGTGCTGGACCGGCTGGACTCGGTCGGCTCCATCGTGGTGGAGCAGTCGTTGGAACGGATGCTGCGGCTGGTGCGGATGGTGCACCGGACCGTCACCGAGCGCAACGCCCTGCTCGCCTCCCGCGGGGTGGCGGACCTGGACGCGCTCGCGGCCACCGGCACGCACCTGCAACGCATCCACCTGCTCGTCGACAACCTGCCCGCACTGCTGGACGCCCTCGAGGGTGGTGGTGCGCTGCGCCGCCAGCACGCGGACAAGCTCCTCTCCGTGCTCCAGGAGGGGCGCCGCTGCGGGGTGCACGTGACCGCCACCGCCCCCCAGCGCACCGGGCTGCCCAGCCAGGTGCAGGCAGCGTTCGGTGGCCGGCTGGTGCTGCGGATGAGCGTGGCCGACGACTACGCCATGCTCGGGGTGCCCTCGGGAGTGCTGGACGCCGACACCCCACCCGGGCGCGGGCTGCTCGGCCGGCACGAGGTGCAGGTGGCCACCCTCGGCGGTGCCGGCACCCCGGTGCAGGCGCAACGCCTGGAGGAGCTGGCCGCCGCGCTCGGCGACCGGTACGCCGAGGCCCGCCCGGCCCCGGTACCGGTGCTGCCCACCCGGCTGCCGCAGCACCTGCTGCCCGCACCCACCCGTGACGAGGTGGTCCTCGGGGTGGAGGAGGACGTGGTGGCCCCGGTGCCACTGACCCTGACCGACGGACCGCTGCTCGTCGCCGGCCGGGCCCGCTCCGGGCGGTCCAGCGCCCTGCTCGGCCTGGCCCAGCTGCTCCGGCGCTCCGGTGAACCGCCGACGCAGGTCGTCCTCGCCGGGCCCCGCGCCGACCAGGTGGTCGGCGCCGTGGACCCAGCCACGGTGGCCGACCTGGTGCTCACCGACCCGACCGCGGTCGCCGACTGGGCCGAGGCGGCCCGGGGAGGGACCGCTCGCACGGCGGGCTCCGCCGTCGAGGGGTGGCGCCTGCTGCTGGTGGACGACGTGCACGAGTGGGAACGCGCCTGGGAGGCGGCTGGCGAGGAGCGGCGTGCGGTGGCGGCGCTCACCGCACTGACCGGCAGCGAGCGCCTGGCCATGGTCGTGGTCACCGACCCGGACGAGGCCCGCTCCCGCCAGCACATCCCCGGCCTGGTGGCCGCGGTGCGCCGTTCCCGCCGCGCCGTGCTGCTCGCTCCGGAGATGGCCGACGGCACCCTCGCCGGCACCCAGGTGCCGATGGCCTCGCACGAGCCGCTGACCGGCCCGGGCCGCGGTCTGCTGGTCGCGGGCGGGTCCACCCGCGTGGTACAGCTACTATCGACGTCCGAGGAGGACCAACGATGACGCCGAGGTGGTGGCCCCGCGCGCCCCACCGCAGGGGCCGCGACCGGGGTTTCGTGGAGGCCGGGATCGCCGCCGGCGGTGCCCTGCTGGTGGTCGGCGCGGTGGTCGGCAACGGGGTGGCCGCCACCGTGGTGGACATGTCCGACGGGCACACCTGGCTACCCGGCGACGACGGCCGGATCGTGCAGGTCAACCCCGCCACCGGCCAGCCGGAACGCCGGCTGATCGTGGCCGGGGAGGACAGCGAGCTCGCCCTCTCCCAGCGGGACGGCAACCTGATCGTCAGCGACCTGACCACCGGCGACCTGACCGCGGTGGACCTCACCGCCCTGGTCGCCTCCGGCAGCCGGGCCGGCTCCTCCGACGACCTGGTGCTGGTCGGCGGCGGGCACGTGGTGCTGGTGGACACCGACCCGGGCACCGTGCGGGCCGTGGACCCGCTCACGCTCGCCGACCTGGGCAGCCCGTACCGCACCGCGCCGATCGCCGACGCCGTGATCGACGACGAGGGTGCCGTGTGGGTGCTCACCGACGACGGCGACCTCACCCAGCTGACCTACGACCGGCAGGCCGGGCAGTTCGACACCGGCACCCAGCGCCCGGTGACCGGTGCCGGACCGGCCAGCCGCCTGGTGCCGCACGAGCAGGGCGTGACCGTGTTCGCCGCCGACTCCGGGGCCGTGGTGCAGGTGGGCGCTGGCGCGGACCTGGCGGTGACCGTACCGGACCTGTCCGGGCCGGTGGCCGCCGCACCCCGCTCGCCCGCCGCCCTGGTGCCGGCCGCCGCCGAGGAGCGCGGCGAGCTGTTCCTTCTCTCCGGTCGCGACCTGCTGCAGGTGGACGTCGGCGGGCTCGGCTGCACCCGCCCCGGTCAACCGGTGGTGTTCAACCAGAAGGTGTACCTGCCGTGCACCGGCACGGGCCGGATCCTGGTGCTCGACTCGGCCGGTCACCGCGCCGGCGCCGACATCGTGGTGCCCGGCGGCGGAGACCCGCAGCTCACCCTGGACGAGGGTCGGCTGTTCATCACCAGCCGCGACGACGGGCGGGCCGTGGTGGTGCAGGCCGACGGATCCACCGCCGTGGTGGACCTGGACGGGGCGGACGTGCCGGAGCAGCCGGTGGACCGCCAGCCCACGGTGGACGTGCCGCCGCCGACCCTGCCGGTG
>CAZMDO010000103.1:6908-8279 GCA_964564445.1 uncultured Ruaniaceae bacterium
TCCCAGCCCCACCGAGGACACCCGGGACGACCAGGGCACCGACCCCGGCCACCGGCCCGATCGCCCGGACGAGCAGCCCAGCGAGGGCGCCTCACTGCCGCCGTCCGGCGACCGGCCGGAGGAGGAGCCGAGCGAGGACCCCAGCGACGACGCCGGCCTGGACCCACCGACCGGTCCCGGTGGGGTGACCGACCCCACCGAGGAGCCCACCGGTGGTGCCACCACGCCCACCGGGGACCCCACCGACGGCAGCACGGACGGCGGCAGCGACGATCCGTCCGGGGAGCCGAGCGACCCCGCCACCGACGACCCCACGCAGACACCGACCGACCCGGCCGTGCCGCCGACCGGTGTTCGGGCCGCCGTGCAGGGGGAGGTCGTGCACGTGGTCTGGGCCACGCCGCAGGAGGCACCCGAGCAGTACCTGGTCACCAGCTCCGACGGTGCCCCGGCGCAGAGCCTGCCCGGCACGGCCACCGCCGCCGACCTGACCGGCCTGGCCTGCGGACGCACCCTGGAGATCACCATCACCGCGCACTACCCCGACGGGCAGAGCGCAGCGGCCACCACCCCGGTCACCACCGCCGACTGCCCGGTGGACCCGGCCGACCTGCGGCCCACCGACGTGGCCGCCACGGTCGCGGCCGACGGCACCGCGCAGGTCACCTGGACCGCCCCCGCCGTCACCGGCAGCCAGATCGTGGTCAGCGCCGCACCGGGTGGGGTGAGCCGGACCGTGGCCGGCACCGCCACCTCGGCGTCGCTGCCCGGCCTGGCCTGCGGGCAGAGCGTCACCATCACGGTGACGGCGCAGCACGCCTCGGGTGCGGAGGGTTCCAGCCAGACCACGGTCACCACCGCGGACTGCCCGGTGGACCCGGCCGACCTGCGGCCCACCGCAGTGGCGGCCACGGCCGATGCCGACGGCGCCCTGCAGGTCACCTGGACCGCCCCGGTGATCGCCGCCGACCAGGTGGTGGTCAGCGTCTCGCCCGGCGGGGTCAGCCGGACCGTCGCCGGCAGTGCGACCTCGGCGTCGCTGTCCGGGCTGGACTGCGGGGAGACCTACACGGTCACCGTCACCGCCGAGCGCGAGACGGAGCAGGACGGTGCGGACAGCACGCGGGTGACCGTGCCGGACTGCCCCGCGGCGCCGGAGGCCACCGCCGCGACCAACGTGAGCGCCAGCACCTCCGGGGACGAGATCACCGTGACCTGGGACTCGGCATCCTCGGGAGCCGACGAGTACCAGGTGAGGCCGAGCGGCGGTTCCTGGACCTCCGTGGGCACCGCCACCTCCTACACGTTCCCGGACCTGCCGCTGGGCAGCTACACGTTCACCGTGCGCACCATCCTCGGCTCCAGCCAGGC
>CAZMDO010000104.1:0-8258 GCA_964564445.1 uncultured Ruaniaceae bacterium
ACTACATCGGCAACAACACCACGCAGTGGAACGCGATCATGGCGACCGCCGTCGTCGCCTCCGTGCCCGCCGCGGTGCTGCTGATCGTGGCACAACGCTATGTCGCCGCCGGGGTCGTCGCCGGCGCCGTCAAGGACTGACCGAAAGGCACCCTGTGACTGATCTGACCAGCCGCTCACGTCCGGAGCACCCGTCGGCACCGGCGAACGTCCGCCGAGCGCGGCCGGTCGCCCCCGCCGGGAGTCGCCGGGGACTGGGCATCGGTGAGCTGCTGCTCGATGGTGGGTTCTGGGGCCAGCGGCAGGCTACGAATGCTGCCGCCACCCTGCAGCACTGCTACGACTGGATGGATCGCCTGGGCTGGCTGGCCAACTTCGACCGCGTGGCCGACGGCGCCACCGCAGGTCACCGTCCCGGGTGGCAGTTCTCCGACTCGGAGGTGTACAAGCTGCTCGAGGCGCTGGCCTGGGAGATCGGGCGATCGCCCAGCCCGCGGCTTGAGTCGATGTGGGGGCCGCTGGTGCAGCGGATCGCTGCGGCGCAGGACGAGGATGGCTACCTGAACACCTGCTACGGCCACTCCGGTCAGCCCGGCCGCTACACCGACCTGTCCTCCGGGCACGAGCTGTACTGCTTCGGGCACCTGTTCCAGGCCGCCGTCGCCCGCCTGCGCTGCCACGGCCCGGACCTCCTCACCGAGATCGCCAGTCGGGCCGCCGACCACGTGTGCGAGGTGTTCGGTGCCGACGGTCGGGCCGAGATCTGCGGTCACCCCGAGGTCGAGATGGGCCTGGCCGAGCTCGGCCGGGTGCTCGGGGAACCGCGCTACACCGAGCAGGCCCGGCTGTTCCTCGAGCGGCGGGGGCACGGGTCCCTCGCCCCGATCCCGCTGCTCGGACCGGCCTACTTCCAGGACGACGTGCCGATCCGGCAGGCGCGGGTGCTGCGCGGGCACGCCGTCCGCGCGCTCTACCTGGCCGCGGGCGCCGTGGACGTGGCGGTGGACACCGGGGACCGGGACCTGCAGGCTGCCGTGGAGAAGCAGTGGGCCACCACCGTCGAACGGCGCACGTACATCACCGGCGGGATGGGCTCCCGGCACCAGGACGAGGGCTTCGGCGACGACTGGGAGCTGCCGCCGGACCGGGCCTACTGCGAGACGTGCGCAGGTATCGCCTCGGTGATGCTCTCCTGGCGGCTGCAGCTCGCCACCGACGACGTCCGTTACGCGGACCTGATCGAGCGCACCTTGTTCAACGTGGTGGCCGCATCGCCACGTTCGGACGGTCGGGCGTTCTTCTACGCCAACCCGCTGCAGCAGCGTGAGCCCGGCACCGAGGTGCTCCCGGACGCGGTGAACCCCCGCGCCGAGGGCGGGGTCCGCGCCCCGTGGTTCGACGTCTCCTGCTGCCCGACCAACGTCGCCCGCACCTTCGCCGCGTGGCAGACCTACGCCGCAACGGTGGAGGAGACCGACGGGCGGGTGCTGCTCACCCTGGCCCAGTACGCGGCCGGCGACCTGCGCATCGTGCTCGACAGCGGCCAGGTGGTGACGCTGCGGGTGCAGACCGCCTACCCCGACGACGGGCGCGTGCAGGTGAGGGTGCTGGACGTGCCGCCCGCGGTCCGGCTCGAGCTGCGCCTGCGGGTGCCCTCCTGGGCCGACGGCGCCACCCTGCTCTCCCCGGACGGCACCAGGCGCCCGGCCGAGCCGGGGTGGGTCACCGTCTCCGGGGACCTGCACGCCGACGACGTGATCGAGCTGGAGATCCCGACGGAGCCGCGGATCACCGGCGCGGACCCTCGCGTCGATGCGCTCCGCGGCACCGTGGCGGTCGAACGTGGACCGCTGGTGCTGTGCCTGGAGTCGGTGGACCTGCCTGACGGCGTGCCGCTCGAGCAAGTGCGGATGCTCACCACCGAGGCACCGACACGCGCCGGCGATGGGGCACTCGCCCACGTCTGCCTCGACCCGCTGCCGGGCGGCGCGGCTGGCACGGTGCCGTTCCGCACGCTCAGCGTCGGCGAGCTCCAAGGGGGCCACCAGGGGCCGCACCCGAGCGTCGACCGCACCGCCGTACCGGTGCCGCTGGTGCCTTACCACCGGTGGGCCGAACGAGGGCCGTCCACCATGCGGATCTTCCTGCCCGTCACCTGACCTGACCAGACCAGACCCTGCTCGATCGTCGAAGGAGACACCGTGACCGACCCGGACGACCGTTCTGTGCGTGTCAATGGACACCAGCTGATCTGGACCGGGGGAGGGGAGACCGTCGTCGTCGAGCCGTGGGGGCGCGACAGCGTCCGCGTCCGCGCCACCCTGGAGGGTGCGGTCATCGACGCCGACTGGGCCCTGCTGCCACCGACACCCGGCGCGCACGACCAGGTCACCCTCCAGGTCCACGATCGCGGCGCCACCCTGTGCAACGGCCGGATCCGGGTGGAGCTGGAGACGTCCTCGTGGTTCCACGAACCGGTGGGCTACGAGGTGTTCCGCTGCGACCTGGCGTTCTATGACGAGACCGGCCGGCTGCTGCTGCGCGAGCTCGGCCGCGGCGGCTCCCTCGACCTGCGTGCCCGACGCTATCGCGCTCTTCCGGGCGACGGGTACGCCCTGACCGCCTCGTTCGAGGCCGACCCGGAGGAGCACCTAGCCGGCATGGGCCAGTACCAGCAGCATGTGCTGGACCTGAAGGGCTCGACGTTCGAGCTGGCGCACCGCAACTCCCAGGCGAGCGTGCCGTTCGTGCTCTCCGACGTCGGCTACGGCTTCCTCTGGCACAACCCCGCCGTGGGTCGGGCCACTTTCGCGCGCAATCGCAGCGAGTGGCACGCCGAGTCGACCCACCAGCTGGACTACTGGGTCACTGCCGGCTCCACACCGGCACAGATCACTGCCGCCTATGCCGAGGCCACCGGGCACGCCCCGATGATGCCGGAGCGTGGCCTCGGGTACTGGCAGTGCAAGCTGCGCTACTGGAACGCCGACCAGCTGCTGGAGGTCGCCAGGGAGCACCACCGGCGCGGGCTGCCACTCGATGTGATCGTCGCGGACTTCTTCCACTGGCCGCACATGGGTGACTACCGGTTCGAGGAGGAGTTCTGGCCAGACCCTGCGGGGATGGTCGCCGAGCTGCGCGAGCTCGGCGTCGAGCTGATGGTCTCGGTGTGGCCGCAGGTCGCTCTGGCCTCGGAGAACTTCCGGCAGCTGCGCGGGCACAACATGCTGGTGCGCGCCGACCGGGGACTGGACGTGCAGATGGCGTTCGAGGGGCCCAGCGCGTTCCTGGACGTGCTGAACCCTGCGGCCCGGCGCTGGCTGGCTGCCACGCTGCAGGAGAACTACGGCCGCCATGGGATCCGGACTTTCTGGTTGGACGAGGCCGAGCCGGAGTTCGGCGTGTACGACTACGACGCCTACCGCACGCATCTCGGGCCCTACCTGCGGGTGGGCAACCTGTACCCGCAGGCGTTCGCCCGCGCGGTCTTCGAGGGGCAGCGCGCGGCCGGGGAGACAGAGATCGTCAACCTGGTCCGGTGTGTGTGGGCGGGCAGCCAGCGCTTCGGCGCCCTGGCCTGGTCCGGGGACATCTCCTCCACGTTCGAGGACATGGCTCGGCAGATCACGGCCGGCATCCACATGGGGGTCGCGGGTATCCCGTGGTTCACCACCGACATCGGCGGTTTCCACGGCGGGGACACGGCGGATCCGGCGTTCGGCGAGCTGCTGGTGCGCTGGTTCCAGCTCGGCGCGTTCAGCCCGGTGATGCGGATGCACGGGGACCGGCTGCCGCAGGAACCGGTCACTGCTGCCGACGGCAGTCGCCGGCTCCGCTCCGGCGGCCCGAACGAGGTGTGGAGCTATGGCGAGGAGGTCGGCAGCATCCTCGAGCGGTATCTGAGGCTGCGGGAAGACCTGCGCCCCTACCTGCGCGAGGTGATGCGTGCCGCGCACACTGATGGGCAACCCGTGATGCGCGGGCTCTTCCACGAGTTCCCGGACGACCCGCAGGTCTGGCAGATCGACGACGAGTACCTGCTCGGCCCGGACCTCCTCGTCGCTCCGGTCATCGTTGCCGGCGCCCGGGAGCGGGACGTGTACCTGCCGCGCGGCGCGCGGTGGACCGACGCCGCTACCGGAGCGGTGCACCGTGGTGGCGGCACGATTCGTGTGGACGCGCCGATCGAGGACATTCCGGTGTTCTTGCGCGACGGTGCGCTCAGTCACCTTGTCCGGTCGGCTCCACCAGGGGGTCCTCAGGAATAGCCGACCCTGGCGGGCGCCGATCGGGCAGACCCTGCCGACGAACCGGTTCGACGATGACAGGAGGTGATGCCGCGGCGCAATCGGTATCCCTGCATCACACACATTCTTCGGACAATGGAGTGAGACGATGACAGACAGATCAGCTCGAGCGGTGTTGCCCGTGCGACATCGTGTAGTTAGCCGTGCGAGTACCACCACCCTGGCCGTGCTGGCCCTTGGTGCAGCCGCAATCGTCGTCCCGGCGAGTGACGCCGGGGCGCAGCCAGGTGCCGAAGACACCCTCGTGGTATCGGCGGACCAACCGTTTCGCGAGGTCACCCACCTGGCCAGCGGGTCGTTGTATGGCATCGCCGACGAAGGCGTGCCGTCTGATGACCTCATCGCGCCCATAGACCCGCACACGTTCGTGCAGATGCCCCCCAACGGGCGCCAGCAGCCGACCGGCGACGTGCTCGACGTGTGGCGGACCGCAGCCAGGCACGATGCCGGGATCGTCGTCCGCATCGTCGACTACTACCCAGGCTGGCCGTATCAGTTCTCCTGGGAGAACACCGAGGACCGCAAGGCTTGGGAGGACGTCATCCGCGACGTCGTCGCCGACGTGGAAGCTTCCGGTGCGACGAACATCGTGGCATGGGCGCCGTGGAACGAGTCCGACAACACCTGGCTCGAGGAGAACGGATCGTTCGAAGAGCTCTGGGAGTTCAGCTACGACCTGCTGCGCGAGCTCCTCGGCCCGGACGCGGTCATCCAAGGGCCGAGCTTCTCCGACAACATCACCGACATGCGTCAGTTCCTGGAGTTCGCCAAGGAGACTGACACGGTCCCTGACGTCCTGGAGTGGCACGAGCTGATCCGCGACGACAAGATCAAGGGTGATGTCGAGCAGGTCCGCGCGATCCTCAGTGATCTCGATCTGGGCGACCTGCCGATCGACATCGCCGAGTACGGGCATCCTCAGGAGGTCGGAATCCCCGGTTCGCTCGTCGGGTACATCGCCAAGTTCGAGCGCTACGGCATCGACCGCGCTGAACTCGCGTTCTGGAACCAGTCCGGCACCCTCGGCGACCTGCTCACCGAGCGCGGCGGGGACCCGAACGGCGCGTACTGGCTCTACACCTGGTACGCCGACATGACCGGTCAGATGGTGACCACCACCCCGCCCTCGAACGAGAGCCCCCTCGACGGGGCCGCCTCGGTCAACGACGCCAAGGACGAGGTGCAGATCATCACTGGCGGCAACAGCGGGCCGACCACGGTACGTGTGGAGGGCCTGGATGCACTGAACCTGGGCGACGAGGTGAACGTCGAGGTGCAGGTGTCGCCGTCCTACGGGCGCACCACGCCAACGGAAGCCCCCATCTCTCTGTCCGCGACCACCTACGCGGTGGGCGATGACGGCGCGATCGAGGTTCCGATCGTGATGAATCCTGCCTATGGCTACCGCGTGGTGGTGGCCGACGCTGGAGACGTCCAGAGCCTGGCCGGTACGTACACGCTCCGCAATGTGAACAGCGGACTGGCGCTGGACGTCGCCGATGGTGCTGTGGTCCAGTCCGAGGGCACGAGCGAGCCCGTCTCCACCTGGGAGGTTGTCCAGGCGGACGCTGGGCTCTATCGGATCGTCGACATCGAGAGCGGGCTGCTGCTCGGGGTGGATGGCGCCGCTGGTGAGAACGGAGCACCCGCGATGGTCCGGCAGGACGATGGCGGAGATGACCTGCTCTGGCAGCTCGTGCCCGATGGTGCGGGTAACGTCCGACTGGCGAACTACGGCACCGGTCTGACCCTCGGCGTCAAGGAGATGAGCACGGAGCCGGGTGCATCCGTCGTGCAGTGGACCGACGGTGCACTGAGTGCCGGCTGCACGCCGGACGGCCCGCGCCAGGAGGGCCGGATCGGATCGGCGCTGGACTTCTGCCACAGCCCGTCCTACGTGAGCATGCCCGATGGTGTGGTCAGCGATCTCGACGGCGACTGGAGCATCTCGATCTGGGTCAAGCCCGCGAAGATCGAGACGTGGGCTCGAGTGTTCGACCTGGGCAGCGGACCGGGCGCGAACATGTTTCTGACTCTCAGTGCTGGCAGCGGTCCGCGGTTCGCGATCACCAGCGGCGGCGCCGGTGCGGAGCAGCAGCTCAACTACAGCGGGCAGAACCTGCCGCTGGAAGAGTGGTCGCAGATCACCATCACGGTCTCGGGCAGCCTGGGCACGATGTACGTCGACGGTGCGCCCGTGGCGACCAACGAGAACATCACGACCACCCCCGCCGACCTCGGCGTCACCGACCAGAACTGGATCGGCAAGTCGCAGTACGGTGCCGACCCTGCCTTCGACGGGGCGGTGGACGACTTCGCCATCTACTCCCGGGCGTTGAGCAGCGACGAGGTTGCTGCTCTGGCCGGAGGCGAGGCGGCAGCGGGTGATGTGCTCCACTACACCTTCGACGAGGACGAGGGCACCACAGTCATCGACTCCTCCGGCAGCGGCTATGACGGGGAGATCACGGTGGTTGCCGGATCGAGTGGCGGCACCACCGCTACCGACGAGGAGACCGCCGACCGGTTCTGGACCCTCGAGGCGGCGCTCCCCGCGTGGTCGGCCGAGGACACCTACACCGCCGGTGACCGCGTCAGCCACGAGGGCTCGGTGTACGAGGCAGCGTGGTGGACCCGGAACCAGGAACCGGGGGCCTCGGTCTACGGCCCCTGGCAGGAGATCGCGCGGACGCCGGACGGCACCGCCATCTGGACCCCGTCCCGGATCTTCCTCGCCGGCGACGTCGTGGAGCACGACGGCCAGCAGTACACGGCCAAGTGGTGGACCCGGAACCAGGAGCCGGGTGATGCCTATGGTCCCTGGGAGCTGACCGAGTGAGTCGTTCCTGAGCGCGGGCGCGCCGACATCGTTGCGGTGTCGGCGCGCCCGCACGTTCCCCTGCTGTCGGGAGGCACGCTTAGGCTCGTTCTCGTGCCAGCCCCCATCGCATTCCACGACTTCACCGACATCGACGCCTTCCTGCGCATCCCGCGGGTCACCGCCGTGGCCACGGGACCCACCGGCCGCGTGGTCGCCCAGATCGCCGAGGCCGACGAGCACGGCGCCAAGCTCTGCTCCGCGCTGTGGGAGCTCGACCCGGCCGGTCAGGCACCCGCCCGCCGGCTCACCTTCTCCGCCCAGGGCGAGTCCACCCCGCGATTCGCCCCGGACGGCAGCCTGCTGTTCACCTCCGCCCGCCCCGATCCGCAGGGCGATGACGAGGAGGACACCACCGCGATCTGGCGCCTGCCCGCCACCGGGGAGGCGAGCGTGGTGGCCTCCACCCCCGGCGGCCTGGACCTGCTCGCCGTCGCCGACGACGGCACCATCCTGGCCAGCACCACCGTGCTGCCCGGCGCCACCCTGGACACTGACGCCGAGGCGCGCAAGGCCCGCAAGGACGCGAAGCGCTCCACCATCTGGCACACCGGCATGCCGGTCCGGTCCTGGGACCACGAGGTCGACGACGTGTCCACCCGCCTGGTGCTCATCGCCCCGGACGGCGACCTGCGCGAGGTGACCTCCGCCGTCGGCACGGTACCCCTGCGCAACGTGAGCGCCGACCTGGCCCCGGACGGCTCCGCCGTCGCCAGCACCTGGACCGAGCGGGTGCGGGGCGGGGAGACCCGCACCTCGATCGTGCTCATCGATGCGGCCACCGGCGAGCGGCGCACGGTCCTGGCCGATCCCGACAGCCAGTACGGCGCGCCGGCGTTCTCCCGCGACGGCACGTTCCTGGCGGTCACCCGCTACACGGTCGCCACCCCCACCGACACCAGCTACCCGTTCCTGGAGATCCACCCGGTGAACGGCGGGCCGGCGGTGGTGGTGGACGTGGGCGAGATGACCGTGACCGGCTACACCTGGACCGAGGCCGGCACGCTGCTGGTCACCGGGGACCTGCACTCCTCGGGGGCGGTGCTCGCGGTCGATCCGGTCAGTGGGCAGGGG
>CAZMDO010000105.1:0-8205 GCA_964564445.1 uncultured Ruaniaceae bacterium
GCAGCGGCACCGGCTGGTCCAGGTAGCCGTGCTCGGAGCGCAGGTCGTCCAGGAGGCGCAGTGCGCTGCGGGCGAAGTAGCCGAGCTCGGGGTGGTGGCGTTTGCCCTCGAGCTCGGTGACCACCACGATCGGCAGCACCACGTCATGCTCGGCGAAGCGGAACATCGCCCGTGGGTCGGAGAGCAGCACGGACGTGTCCAGCACGTAGGTGCGGCGTCCCGAGGCGTCGGCGGCACCCGGGGCGGAGGCGGTGAGCTCCTCGGCTCCCGGGACGGCTGGCGTGACGTCGGACGGCGTAGAGGTGGTGAGGGGCTCACGGCTCACGGCTAGCTCCTGCTGGTCGGCCTGCCTCGCCGGCGGCATCGCCGCGGCGAGTGCGGGGTGCGGACCGGCGACCCGAGGGGCCGGCGGCCCCTCACCCACAAGTCGAGTTCCATGGGCTGGCCTTCCGGTGGGTGGCAGGTCTGCCACCCGTTGCCCTCAACGTACGACGCACGGTGACCGATGGCGCGCACGCGCTCGGGCGTGGCGCAGATCACACCGAGAGTTCATCCCCGGTTCACTCATCTGTGCCCGGTGAGCTCCGCCGTCGACCATCTCGCGGACGGACCGGGCTGGGGACAGGTGCCGTCCGCGCCCTCAGCGGCCCATCCGGCGCTCCCGCCCGGCGTAGTCGCGAAGCGCGCGCAGGAAGTCCACCCGGCGGAAGTCCGGCCAGAAGGCCTCGCAGAAGTAGAACTCGCTGTGCGCGCTCTGCCAGAGCAGGAAACCGCCGAGCCGCTGCTCGCCGGAGGTGCGGATCACCAGGTCGGGGTCGGGCTGGCCCTTGGTGTAGAGGTGCTCGGCGATGTGCTCGACCGTGATCTCCTCGCCGATCTCCTCCAGCGACCTGCCGGCGGCCACGTACTCGGCGATCAGCGAGCGCACCGCGCCGGCGATCTCGTGCCGACCGCCGTAGCCCACGGCGATGTTCACGTGCAGCCCGGACACGTCGCTGGTCAGCTGCTCGGCAGCGCGCAGCCGCTCAGCGATCTCGGCCGGCAGCAGGTGCAGCTCACCGACCAGCTGCAGCCGCCAGCGCCGCGTGGTGGCGAGCTTGGCGACGGTGGCCGCGATGATCTCCAGCAGGTCGGCGACCTCGCGCTCGTCCCGGCGCAGGTTGTCGGTGGAGAGCATCCACAGCGTCACCCGCTCGATGCCCACGTCCTCGCACCAGCCGAGCAGGTCGGCGATCCGGTCCGCACCGGCCTGGTGCCCCTGTGCGGTGGCCAGCCCCACCGAGCGGGCCCAGCGCCGGTTCCCGTCCAGCATCAGGCCCACGTGGTGGGGCAGCTGCGCCCCGTGCAGCGCGCGAGCGAGCCGTCGCTCGTACAGCCCGTACAGGAACGCGGGTGGACGCATCAAGTCTCCAGAATGGTGCGAGCAGCTCTAGCACCCCGCAGCGTGGCGCGCGAGGGTCGGTTGACACCGTAGTCCTCACCGCGGCCCGGACGGCGGAGATCGGGGCCGGTGCACCGAGCCCACACAGCATCTCTACACCACCGGTAGCGCACCTACGCCTGCGTAACTTACGATGGCGTAGGAATCCCGTCGCCGGGCCGCCAGCACAGGAGGCGTCATGCCCCGCACCCGACCGCACCCCGCCGTGGCCAGCGCAGACGCCGTGGACACCACCCTCGCCCAGGCCCCGGCCAAGCCGCGGTTGCGCGGCTGGATCCATGCGGTGATGGCCCCGGTGGCGGTGGTGGTGGCCCTGGTGCTGGTGATCGGCGCGCCGACCGTGACCGGGAAGGTCACCACGGCGATCTTCGGCGCTGCCACGATCATCCTGTTCGGCACCAGCGCGGTCTACCACCGCGGCACCTGGTCGCCACAGGTGACCGCGGTGCTGCGCCGCCTGGACCACTCGAACATCTTCCTGGTGATCGCCGGCACCTACACCCCGCTGGCGGCCCTGCTGCTGCCCGGGGGGACAGCGCGGATCCTGCTCTGGCTGGTCTGGGGCGGCGCGGTGCTCGGGCTGCTGGCGCGGGTGTTCTGGCTCTCGGCGCCACGCTGGCTGTACGTGCCGATCTACGTGGCGCTGGGCTGGGTGGCGGTCGGCTTCCTGCCCGCGTTCTGGTCCTCCGGCGGGGCCGCGATCACACTGCTGGTGATCATCGGTGGGCTGGGCTACACGCTGGGCGCGGCCGCGTACGGCTTCAAGCGGCCCAACCCGGTGCCCGGCTGGTTCGGCTTCCACGAGATCTTCCACACCGGGACGGTGATCGGCTACGGCTGCCACGCGGCCGCGATCTACCTGGCCACCTTCGCCGTCTAGCCGACGGAGGGCGCCAGCGCCCGGCGCGGCGCAGGGCACGGCGCAGAGCCGCAGCGCGGCGCGATCACGGCGGCGCGATCAGGGCGGCGGCCCCGGGACCACGTGGAACTTCCGGTGGCTCAGGCTGGGCACCGCGGCGCGCGCCTGTGCCAGCTCGTCCGCGGTCAGCACGGCGTGCAGGATCACGTCGTCGTTCGCCGCACCCTGGTCGATCACGGCGCCGAGCGGGCCGATGATCGCAGACCGGCCGACCCGACCGGGACCGGGCTGGCTGGCCAGCAGCAGATAGCTCGTGTTCTCCAGCGCGCGCGCTCGGGCCAGCACCTCGAGCTGGTCGGCCTTGCCGGGTCCGTCCGCCCAGGCGGCGATCACCACCAGCACCTGGGCACCGGCGTCGGCGAGCAGCCGGAAGATCTCCGGGAAGCGCAGGTCGTAACAGGTGGCCACGCCTACCCGCAGCCCGCCCACCTCGGCGGTGAGCAGGTTCTGACCACCCGCGGGACCGCCGTCGAGCACCTCGGACTCCCGGACGCCGAAGGCGTCGAACAGGTGCACCTTGCGATACTCCCCCGCCACCTGCCCGTCCGGTCCGACCAGCACGGCGACGTTCTCGCAGCGCCCCTCGCCGCCGGTGGGGATCATCGTGCCGGCCACCACCCACACACCGGTCTCGGCAGCGGCGGCCCGCAGCGCGGTCAAGAAAAGGCCGTCTGCTCCCTGCGCCAGGTCCGGGGTGAGCCGGGGCGCCCAGCCGGAGGCGTACTCCGGCAGCACCACGAGCCGGGCACCGCCGCGGGCGGCGTCCCGTACGGCCGTAGCGGTGCGCTCGGCCGCGGCGGTGGTGTCGCTGCCCGCGGCCAGCTGCACGACGGCGACCGGGAGGCTCATCGGGGCCGGCCGTCCTCGGTGGCGTCCTCCGGGGCATCTGGCGATCCGGTGCCCGGCGCCTCCCCCGCGCCGGTGCCGCCCGGGCCGGTCGTCGCCCCGCTCTCGGCCTCCTGCTGCAGCTGCGCACGCCGTGCCGCTGCGTTCGCCCGGATCTTGCGCTGGTGCCGGGTGAAGGACCAGGCGAGCAGCACGATCACCGCCGCCAGGATGATGAACGTGATGAAGGCGCCGATGCCGGGGCTGGCGTCCTCGGGATCGACCCCGCCGGCCAGCAGCAACGGGCCGGCGAGCAGCGGCAGCGCGGCGGTCATCGCCGGACTCCCTGGAACAGGTCGTCCTCCGGGGTCTGCACGTCCACCCGGGAGCGGGCCAGCTCGAACTCCTCCACCGGCCAGGCCACCTTCTCGATCTCCCGCGGTACCGCGAAGAAGAACCCGTCGGGATCGATCTGGGTGGCGTGCGCCAGCAGCGCCCGGTCCCGCTGGTCGAAGTAGTCCGCGCACTCGATCCGGGTGGTCACCTTCTCCGCCCGGTCGTCCCGGTCCCAGCGGTCCATCCAGTCCGCGTACGGCGACTCCTTGCCGGCCGCCACCAGTGCCTCGTGCAGGGCCAGGATCCGGCCGCGGGAGAAACCGTGGTCGTAGTAGAGCTTGGACACCTCCCACGGCGGGCCCGCGTGCGGGTAGGCGTCCGGGTCGGCGGCCGCCTCGAAGGCCGCCACGGACACCTTGTGGGTCATCACGTGGTCGGGGTGGGGGTAGCCGCCGTTCTCGTTGTAGGTGGTCATCACCTGCGGGCGGAACTCGCGCACCACCCGGACCAGCGCCTCGGCGGCAACCTCGACGGGCTCCAGCGCGAAGCAGCCCGGCGGCAGCGGCGGCAGCGGGTCGCCCTCGGGCAGACCGGAGTCCACGAACCCGAGCCACTGCTGGGAGACGCCGAGCGCCTCGGCGGCAGCGGCCATCTCCCGCCGGCGGAAGCCCGGCATGTCCCGCAGCACCTCGGGGTCGCCCTGCAGCCGGGGGTTGAGGATGTCCCCCCGCTCGCCGCCGGTGCAGGTGACCACCAGCACCTGCACACCTTCGGCGGCGTACCGGGCCATCGTGGCCGCACCCTTGCTCGACTCGTCGTCCGGGTGGGCGTGCACGGCCATCAGCCGCAGTTCCTGTGCACCGGCCACTGAGGATCTCCTGGGGATCGTGAGAGTGTGACAATAGGGACGGACGCTCGCCGGTGAGGCGGATCGCGTCCGTCAGGTTTCTCCAGTCTAAGGATGTCACGCGTGGTGGAGTCGCAGGTACCGGCCGGCGCCGCCGCACCCTCGGCACCGGCCGACCCCGCTGCGCCGGGGGCACCGGCCGATCGTGACACGCTGCTCGTCGAGCGGTACGGAGTGCCGCCGAGCCCGCGTCGGCGCCGCCGCGCGCTCTGGCTCACCGCTGGCGGCACGGGCGCGCTCGGTGTCGCCGCGCTGGTGATGATCGGCATCGGCTTCTTCGAACCCGACGCCGCGGCCAGCCAGGTGGGGTTCGACGTGGTCGACGACAGCCGGGTGCAGGTGATCTTCGACGTCACCAAGCCGGAGGACGCCACCGCGGTGTGCACCCTCGAGGCGCTCACCGAGGGCTACGGGCAGGCCGGCATCCTGGACGTGCGGATCGGTCCGCAGGAGCACCACACCACCCGCATCACCGTCGACATCGCCACCACCGAGCTGGCGACCACCGGGGTTGTCCGCGAGTGCCACCTGGTCGACTGACCGCGTCGGCGCCCACCGGGTCCCTCAGCCGTAGGTCGATCCCGCCCAGTCCGCCCAGCCGTCCTCGCTGAGCGCCGGTCCGTCGAGCTGCCTGCTCGCCTCGACCAGGCTCGCACCGGTGCTGCGCGCACGGCGGGCGAGCGCGAACGGGTCCACCCCGGCCTCGGCGGCGTAGCCGTACACGCTGGCGCTGAGCACATAGGCGCAGAAGATGTCCTCGCCTGCAGTGTCGAAGTCGCCGTCGGTGGGGTACCCGCGGCCGCTGGCGAGGCACTCCCGGATCCGCTGGGCGCGCCACGACCCGGGCGGGGCGAAGCTGCCGTGGGAGTCCCAGAGCTCCTGGGTGTACTCCGCCCAGCCCTCGCTGACCACCCGGGAACGTTCCTCGGCCACCGGCAGCCAGGCGAAGTCGACCGCGTGGGTGAGCTCGTGCGCGGCCAGGGACTGCAGCGCCTCGGTGGAGGCCAGTCCCGCGGGTCCGAGGGTGACCACGGTGGACCCCCACGGGGTCGCGGTGTCGGTCGCGATCTGCGGGTCCAGCCCGGCGGCCGGGCCCAGCCGGAGCAGCGGGATGGTGAACCCGGCGAGCTGCTCGTTGCTGTCACCGGTGCCGAACCAGGTGCCGGCTCGCTCCTGGTCGTCGGTGAGGAACACGGTGAACGCGTCCACGGGCGCGACGCCGGTGGCCTCGGCATAGCGCTCCAGCACCCAGGCGGCCGGCTCCTCCACCTGCCCACCGACCCGCTCCAGCAGGTCCGCCTCGGCCTCGGCGGCCGCCACCAGCACATGGTCGGTGTGCACCGCACGCAACGGCCCGGCGTCCCACGGCTTGACCGGTGCGGTGGTGTGCCAGGCGGTGATCTGCCCCTCGCCGTCCGCCGTCACCGAGACCGTGATGTCGTACCGCGCGGCGCCGAGAAGGTAGTCGCCGGCGGTGGTGTCCTCGGTGGTGGCACCGGCGCGCGGGGTGCCCAGGGTGATCGCCCCGAGCCGGATCGTCAGGTCTGCGGACCCACCCGGCCGGAGGCCCTCGAGGCTGCCGGACTCCACCGACAGCCCGCCACCGCTCATCCCGAGGGCGACCATGTTGTCCCACCACAGGCCCAGTCCGTCGGCGGCACCGGGCCCCACGTGGGCGAAGAACGCCTGCCGGTCGACCTCGGCGAGCGCCACGTTCAGCGAGGTGAGGAACCCCGCGGCGGTGAACGGTGCGTCCCCGCCGTCGGCGGTGCCCGGTGCCGCACCCGCTCCCGGCTGACGCTCCGGGGTGAGGACCGGCCGGGCCTGCGGCGCCGTGCTCTCGCTGACCAGCACCGGCAGGTAGCGCAGCCCCGCGAGCACCACGGCGGCTACCGCGAGCACGGCGAGCAGGGTCCCGGCCACGCTGCGCCGGCGCGACGGGTACGTCGCCTCCGGGTCCTCACCCGTCATCGTGTCCCTCACCTGTACCTCTCGCCCGGGCAGCATAGTCGCCGGGTCTGGGCGTAGAATTGCGCTCAGCGAGGAAGACGTTGACCGCCGACGTCGACGGATCGCTATGATGGCTGTTTCCGCCGCCCCGGCGCGGCCGCATCGGTAGCCAGCCCGGGGACCGGACTTTTCCCGCACCCATCCGAGCTTGCGCCGTCGCAGCCGGCTCGCGGCTTGACGCAACGAAGGAGGACCCGTGTCCGAAACCACATGGCTCACTCAGGATTCCTATGACCGCCTGAAGGCCGAGTACGACCACCTCGTCGGTGTGGGCCGGACCGACATCGCCGACAAGATCGAGGCCGCTCGCGAAGAGGGCGACCTGAAGGAGAACGGCGGCTACCACGCCGCCCGCGAGGAGCAGGCCAAGCAGGAGGCGCGGATCCGCCAGCTCGACGAGCTGCTGCGGAACGCGCAGGTGGGCGAGGCGCCTGCCGACGACGGTGTCGTCGAACCCGGCATGGTCGTGACCGTCTCCCTCGCCGGTGAGAAGATCACCTTCCTTCTCGGTTCCCGCGAGGTCGCCGGCGACACGGACCTGGACGTCTACTCCTCCGGGTCCCCGCTGGGCGCCGCGATCCTGGACAAGAAGGTCGGCGACACGGCCGAGTACACCACCCCGAACGGGAAGTCGCTGAAGGCCAAGATCCTCAAGGCCACGCCCTACGACGGCTGACCCCTTCTCGGCACGGTGCCCGCCCGGTCCGAGGACCCGGCGGGCACCGCCGTCTGACGGTGACGCTCAGGCGGGCAGCACCCGGTAGCCGGCAGCCTCGAGGGCGCTGAGCACCTCGGAGCAGTGCTCGGGCCCCTTGGTCTCGCACTGCACCGCGATGTCCACCTCGTCCACGGCCAGCTCGACGGCGGTGCGTGCGTGGGCGATCTCCAGCACGTTGGCATCCAGGTCGGCCAGGCCGGCCAGCAGGGCGGCCAGGTTCCCGGGGGTGTCCGGCACCCGCACCTTGAACTGCAGGTAGCGGCCTGCGGCCGCCATCCCGTGCCGGAGCACCTTCATCAGCACCAGCGGATCCACGTTGCCGCCGGAGAGGATCGCCACCACCGGGCCGTCCCACCTTCCGGGTCGGCGCATCAGCTCGGCCACCCCGGCCGCACCGGAGGGCTCGACCACGAGCTTGGCCCGTTCGGCGAGCACGAGCAGCGCCCGGGAGAGGTCCTCCTCGCTCACCGTGTCCACCTGCCGCACGTGCTCGCGGACGATCGACAACGGCACGTCCCCGGGCCGGCCGATCGCGATCCCGTCGGCCATGGTGTGCATCGCCGACAGCGGCACCGGGTGCCCGGCAGCGAGCGAGGCGGGGTAGGCGGCCGCGCCCTCGGCCTGCACCCCGACCACCTGCACGTGCGGGCCGAGGACGGCGTGCGCCGTAGCAGCGACACCGGCGAGCAGACCACCGCCGCCGGTGGGCACCAGCACGGTGCGGACGGTCGGGACCTGCTCGGCCACCTCCAGGGCGAGAGTCGCCTGACCGATCACGATGTCCTCGTGGTCGAAGGGGTGGATCACCACCTGACCGGTGCGCTCCGCCTCGGCCCTCGCCTCGGAGAGCGCCTCGTCCACGGTGCGGCCGTGGATGCGCACCTGGGCGCCGTACCCACGGGTCGCGGCGAGCTTGGGCAGCGCCGCACCCTCGGGCATGTAGATCGTGGCGGCGATGCCCAGCATCCGGGCGGCCAGCGCCACCCCCTGGGCATGGTTGCCGGCGCTGGCGGCGAGCACCCCGGCCCGCTTGTGCTCCTCGCTGAGCC
>CAZMDO010000106.1:0-8194 GCA_964564445.1 uncultured Ruaniaceae bacterium
TGACATTCCCACCACAACGGCGCGATACCAACGAAAACCCGGCCCCACGCCGTCGAGCAGGAGCGTGACTACAGCGGGATGCCGTTCACGGTCCACACCCACCACAGGCCGCCGGCGAGCACCACGGCGCTCACGGCCAGCTTCGCCAGCCCGGCAGTGGTCCGCACCCGGCGCAGGTCGTGCCGCGCCACGATCGCGGTGATCATGCTGACGAGCCAGGTGCCCGCTGTGACCAGGATGCTGGTCTGCAGGCTCGGAGCCCCGCTCGGCACCTCCCAGTCGAACTCTGCCAGGGCCCAGCCGAACACCACCCGCAGCGCCGTGACCAGGGCGGCGAAGAACGAGCCCCAGACCAGGAACATGCCGATCGCCATCGCCACGCCGGAGACGAAGCGTGGCCGGTCGAGGCTGTTCTCCTCCGCATCGCGGCCGAACACCAGTCCCCGCTGGGAGTAGCGCCCGCCGAAGGGGTCCCCGCTGGACCCGGAGTAGAGGCTGCTCACAGGCTGCTCACCAGCCCTCCGACGACCAGCGCGGCGATCCCGCAGGCCAGGTGCAGGTAGCCGCGCGCGCGTCCGTTCCTGGCCTCGGTGGCGGCCCCGGAGGCGAACCCCCACGCGACCGCGAGGGCCACCAACGGGGTATAGGCCCAGCGGTGGATGGCCTCGCTGGTCAGGCAGCTCATCCGTGCGTCCGGGTCGGGGCAGTTCGCCACCAGCGTGCTGTCCAGCAGCGGTTGGCCCCAGAGCGCCACGTGCCAGCCGGCGTAGACGAACGAGCCGAGGACGAGCAGGACCGCCAGAGCGCGCAGGCCGGGCCGACCCCGCCGGTCGGTGCCGAGGTGTGCCACCGCCGGTGAGCCGGGGACGTAGTGTGCGCCGGCGCCGGTCGGTGTGGAGCGGGCACGTGGGTCGTCGCTGTGCGCCGAACCGCCCGGTGCGGACCAGCTCGACGGCGTAGCCGGGCTGCCGCTGGTCCCGTCACCGTGGGGGCCACTCGGGTCGGGCCCGCCAGCGCCGTACGGGTTCCAGGTCATGGCCCTATCTCACCACACGCCGAGCGCCACGGTGGGCCCGGGGGTGCCGGCGCCACGGTGGCGTTTCTGGGCCCGGTGGGGTCCGCCGTCGCCCCGGGCTGGGCGATGTCACCGCAAGGGGACAGAATGGCAGGCGTGAACGAGCAGTCGCCCCAGGACGTGCCCCCGACCAGCACCGACCAGACCCCGGACGAGGCCGAGCTGCGTGCGCGGTGGCAGGACCTCGCCGACCGGGTGCGCGGAGCCCGCGAGGCGTACTACAACGAGGACACCCAGCTGATGTCGGACGCCGCGTTCGACGAGCTGCTCCGGGACCTGCAGGCGTTGGAGACCAGCCATCCGTTCCTGCAGCGGCCGGACTCGCCCACCCTGCAGGTCGGCGGCTCCGCCTCGCCCCTGTTCACCCCGGTGCAGCACGCCGAGCAGCTGCTCAGCCTGGACAACGTGTTCTCCACCGAGGAGCTGCGGGACTGGCTCACCAAGACCCAGGCGGCGGCCGGGCGCACGGTCCGCTGGCTGTGCGAGCTGAAGATCGACGGCCTGGCGATCGCGCTGCGGTACGAGAACGGGCGGCTGGTCAGTGCCGCCACCCGCGGCGACGGCCGGATCGGGGAAGACGTCACCGCCAATGCCGTGCGGGTGGCGGGCATCCCGCGCCGGCTGTCCGGCACCGACCACCCCGACCTGGTGGAGGTGCGCGGCGAGGTGTTCATCCCGACCGCGGAGTTCGCCGCCCTGAACGAGCTGCAGGCCGAGCTGCAGGATCGTGCCGTGGCTGCAGCTAGGGAACGGTGGCAGAAGCGGCCGGCGGCCACCCGTGGGGAGTTCCACGAGGAGCGGGAGGCGGCCAGCGCGGCGCGCCGGTTCCCTGCGTTCGCCAACCCGCGCAACGCGGCCAGCGGTGGGCTGCGCCAGCTGCTGGAGAAGAAGGAGGGGCTGGAGCGCGAGGCCGGTGACGCCCGGGTGAGGGCGCTGTCGCTGTACGTGCATGGCATCGGCGCCTGGTCCCGGCCGCCGGTGGACAGCCAGAGCGAGGTGTACGACCTGCTCGCCGGCTGGGGGCTGCCCACCAGCCCCTACTCGAGGGTGGTCGACTCGGTGGAGGACGTGCTGGCGTTCGTGGCGGACTACGGCGAGAACCGGCACTCGGTGGAGCACGAGATCGACGGCGTGGTGGTCAAGGTGGACGAGCTCGCCCTGCACGGTGAGCTCGGCGCCACCAGCCGCGCCCCGCGCTGGGCGATCGCGTACAAGTACCCGCCGGAGGAGGTGCACACCAAGCTGCTGGACATCGCGGTTGGTGTGGGCCGCACCGGGCGGGCGACCCCGTACGCGGTGATGGAGCCGGTGCACGTGGCCGGGTCGGTGGTCCGCCAGGCCACCCTGCACAACCAGGACGTGGTGCGCGCCAAAGGGGTGCTCATCGGCGACACCGTGGTGCTGCGCAAGGCCGGCGACGTGATCCCGGAGATCCTCGGCCCGGTGGTCGAGCTGCGCGACGGCAGCGAGCGGGAGTTCGTCATGCCCACGGACTGCCCGGAGTGCGGCACCCCGTTGCGGGCGATGAAGGAGGGCGACATCGACCTGCGCTGCCCGAACGCCCGCTCCTGCCCGGCGCAGGTGCGCGGCCGGGTGGAGCACATCGGCTCCCGCGGCGCGCTGGACATCGAGGCGCTCGGTGAGGTGACCGCCGCGGCGCTGACCCAGCCGCAGACCCCGTCCACCCCGCCGCTGGTCACCGAGGCGGCCCTGTTCGACCTGACCGTGGACGAGCTGGTGCCCATCGCCGTGGTGGTCCGCGATGCCGAGACCGGTGAACCGAAGGTGGACGAGGCGACCGGCGAGCCGAGCGTGCGCCGGCCGTTCCAGAAGACCCGGCTGGACTACCCGCCCGAGGCCGAGGGGCTCGATGCTGCCGAGCGGCGCAAGGCCGGGTTCCGGAAGAACCACATGGTGGTGGAACCGTCGGCGCAGGCGCTCACCCTGATCAACGAGCTGGAGGCGGCCAGGACCAAGGACCTCTGGCGCCAGCTGGTCGCCCTGAACATCCGGCACGTGGGCCCGGTGGCCGCCCGGGCGCTGGCGACCTGGTTCGGGTCGCTGGCCGCGATCGAGGCGGCCACCGAGGAGGAGCTGGCCCAGGTGGACGGCGTGGGCCCGACCATCGCCGGCGCCCTGGTGGAGTGGCTCGGCGACCCGGACGACCCGGAGAACTGGCACGCGGAGATCCTGCGGCGCTGGCGTGCCGCCGGGGTGCAGTTCGAGATCCCCGGACATCCCGGCCCGGGTGCGGCCAGCGACGGCGGGGTGCTCAGCGGCTTGAGCATCGTGGTCACCGGGACGCTGGAGAACTACTCCCGGGACGGCGCCAAGGAGGCGATCATCTCCCGGGGCGGGAAGGCCGCCGGCTCGGTGTCGAAGAAGACCGACTTCGTGGTGGTGGGCCCCGGCGCGGGCTCGAAGGAGACCAAGGCCCGCGACCTGGGCCGGCCGATCCTGGACGAGGCCGGGTTCGCGCTGCTGCTCGAGCGTGGGCCGGAGGCGGTGGCGCACCTGGTCGCTGGCACCGGCCAGGAGGGCTGATCACGCGTTGAGCGAGCGCGAGACCCGGTTCGTCCGCCCACCGCAGCCGGTGCTGACCCTGCTGGCGGCACGCGCGCTGAGCGCAGCCGGCGAGGCCGCGGACCCCGCCACCTGCACCTGGGTGGAGCACGGCTCGAGCACCGTGGTCGTCCTCGGGGAACGGACCGCCGTGCGCATCACCCGCCAGCCCTTCGGCGGCGCCGACCTGCTGCGCACGCAGGCCCTCGTCGATGCCCTGCCCGAGCTGCCGTTCGACGTACCCCGCACGGTCGCCGAGCCGGTCGCGACCGACGGGTACCTCGCCATCCCCACCCAACGCCTCCGCGGGGTGAGCGACCCACCCGAGGCGCCGGACGCCGTCGTGCTCGCAGACCTGCTCGAGGCCGTGCACAGCGCGGACCTGGAGCCGCTGCGCGACCATCTCGCTCCGGCACGAGCCTTCTTCGGAGGTGACCTCTGGCAGGAGGTGCTCACCGAGCGGGTGGTCCCGCTGCTGCCGATCACCCTGCGGGCCGGTGCGTGCGCCCGCATCGACGACCTCGCCGGGCTGCCGCAGGTGCCTGACGCGGTCAACCACGGCGACCTCGGCACCAGCAACGTGCTCTGGTCCGGCGGCCGGGTGAGCGGTGTGCTCGACTGGGACCTCGCCGCCGCGGACGACCCGGCCGAGGACGTGGCCACGGTCGCCACGTCCTTCCGTGCCTGGGACCGGCTGGCCGGCGTGGTGGACGAGTCCACGATCCACCGCGCCCGGGTGTGCCCGCATCTTCCCGCTGGCCGTCGTGGCCTTCGCCGTCCTCGGCGGTCGGCCCGATGCCGAGCTCGCCCGGATGGTCGCTCGCGCCGAGCGTGGCCTGCGGATGAGCTGACCATCTGCTGCCGACCGGGCCGCTGCCACCTAGGGTGGAGGAATGATCAGCGACTACCTCGCCCATGAGCTGCGGAACGCCGGGGTGCGCTGGGACCCGGCGCCGGGCGACCGGTTCCGCATCCAGGCCGAGGCGCTGAGCGAGGACGTCTTCATCCTGAGCCACATGGTCATCGAGCCGCGCACCTATCCGACCGGGACCGTGCTGCACTTCAACGGCACCACCGAGTGGGCGCTGGACAGCGTGGCGAAGGAGGATGCGCTCTGGCTGCCGCGGGAGGACCAGCTCCGGGAGCTCCTCGGGGGCACGTTCGTGCGGATGGAGCACACTGGCCACGAGTACCTGGTGCAGACCGGCGACCCCGAGGGGGACCTGGCCTCGTTCCGCGCGCCCGACGTGGAGGACGCCTACGCCCACGCCCTGCTCGCCCTGGTGCACCGCGCCGTGGAGTGAGCCGCCCCGGGTGCGGGTCGGCCTGGGCACGAGCAGACTCGAGGTATGCACATCGACCTGGCTCGCGAACACAAGGCGCACTGGCTCGCGCTCGCCCGCGACCTGCTGCCGACCGCTGAGGCCGCCCGGCCGGGTGCCGCGGTCGCCTTCGGACTGGCGGTGCGCGGAGGCGGCGACTACGCCCTCGCGGTGCGCTACCGGGAGGCCTCCGAGTGCTCCGACCTGCTCGGCCAGGTCGCGGAGGCGGACGTGGAGGCCGACATCCGCCAGGTCGGGCGGATCACCGCCCAGACCCAGCCGCCGGGGCAGCCGGGGCAGCCGGAGCCGCCGGAGCCGCCGCCGGACCTGGTCGAGGAGCTGCGAAGCCGGGTCCGCCCGCTCCGCCCGGGTCTGTCGATCGCGAACGTGAACGTGACCGCCGGCACCCTCGGGGCCTTCGTCACCGACACCGACGAGGCCACCTACGCGCTGTCCAACTGGCACGTGCTCGCCGGGTCGACCAGTGCCGCTCCCGGCGACCCGATCCTGCAGCCGGGCCCCTACGACGGCGGCACCGCAGCCGACCAGGTCGGCACCCTGGACCGGGCCGCACCCCTGGAGCCGACCGTGCGCAACGTCGTGGACGCCGCCCTGTGCCTCCTGGACGATCCGCAGGTGGAGGCCACCTACCCGATCGGCACAGTGAGTGCGACGGCGCCCGCCGAGGGTGGTGAGCACGTCGGCAAGATCGGTCGTACCACCGGGATCACGGCCGGTCAGGTCACCGCGGTGGAGCTCGACGGCGTGCGGGTGGGCTACGGCGATGAGCTGGGCGAGCTGACCTTCGACAACCAGATCGAGGTCGAGGGCGACCAGGGCGCATTCTCCGCCGGCGGCGACTCCGGGTCGCTGGTCTACCGGGAGGACGCGGTGGCCCTCGGGCTGCTCTTCGCCGGCTCGCAGACCGGCGGACCAGGCGGTGCTGGCCTGACCTTCTGCAACCCGATCGACGATGTGCTCCGCGCCCTCGAGGTCCGGCTGCTGCAGCCATGACCGAACCCGCCCGGCCACCGGCGTCCCGGGAGCAGGCGCGGGAGGCCAAGGCCCAGGTCGCCGAACGCCTGTCCCGCACGCCGGGCGTGGTCGGGGTCGGTCTGGAGCGAGTGCCCGACGGCGGCTGGTCGGTCCGCGTGAACGTCACCAGCTCCGGGGTCGCCCAGGCGGTGGGGGAGCAGCTGCGCACCGTGGCGCCGGCTGTGCCGGTGCAGCTGCGGGTCACCGGCAGGATCGAACCGACCAGCGGCGCCGGGGAGGAGACCGGGTCACCACGCTAGGCTCGCGGCGATGACCACGACCGAGCGCATCGCCTTGATCTCCGACATCCACGGCAACCTCACCGCCCTCGAGGCGGTCCTGGCCGACATCGATGCCCGCGGTATCGAGACCGTCTACAACCTGGGCGACGTGGCCGGCAAGGGTCCACGCGGTTCCGCCTCGGTCGCCCTCAGCCGCCAGCGGTGCGCCGTGACGATTCGCGGCAACTGGGACGATTTCCTGCCGGTCGAGCCCCCCACGCACGACGACAACGAGGCACGTCGGTGGTGGCGGGAGGAGCTCACCCCTGCGGACCGGCAGTGGCTGCGCGAGCTGCCACTCGTCCATGACTTCCTGCTCAGCGGCCGGCGGGTGCGGCTGTTCCACGCCTCGGCCGAGAGCGTCTACACCCGGGTGCACTTCCATCACACACCCGAGCAGTTCGACGCCATGTTCGCCGCCACCGAGCTCACCGGGTCCGGCCCGACCCCGGACGTGGTCGCCTACGGCGACATCCACGACACCTACCTCGAGGTCTCCGGCGCACGCACGCTGCTGAACGCCGGTAGCGTCGGCAACCCGTTGGACGAGCCGACCGCCGCCTACGTGATCCTCGAGGGCACACCGGGCGCCGGGAGCGGCCCGTTCGGGGTGCAGTTCGTCCGGGTGCCCTACGACATCGAGGCGGAGATCGCCGTCGCGCAGGAGCTGGGCATGCCGACCACCGCGACGTACGCGATCGAGCTGCGTACCGCCGTCTACCGGGGTCTGCACGCCCAGCGCGGCCTGGTGTGAGCCGGCGGAGGGAGTCTGTTGCCTGGGCGCCGGCGGCCGCGGCCGTCAGCGGTGCGCCGGCCTGGTGGGCGCACCCTGAGCTCACCGCCCGAGTACCGAATCGCAGCCTGAGCACGGCCTCGGAGGTACTCACACTGCAGATCGGTACTCCGGATCCTGGACTGCCCGCCATCGATCCTCTGCCCGACTATCCACAGCTCCCCGCCCCGGGCGCTGCGGCGGAGCGGGTTCGGATGGTCGGCTGTGGTGATGTCCCACATCATCCTTGGCGACGGAGGAACTCGTCGACAGCCAGCAGGCCCACCCGCCGACCTGGCGACAGCCACGGCGCCTGCCCTGCCCTTTGATGCCCACGGACTGGTCACCAGTGGCGACGCAGAACGGGCGGGCAGGCGCGCCGTGCTCCAGGGCATGGCCGCGTCCGGTGCACTGGAGCGGCTGTGGCCGGGGGTGTACCGCCGCCCGGTCGCTGGCGGGGCACCCGCCGAACGTGCGGCCGAGGCTTATCGCGCGCGGGTACTGGCTGCGGCGCGGCGCTTGCGTCGACCGGTCTTCACCTCGTACTCCGCGGCTGCTCTGCTCGGGCTCCCGATCATCGGCGCGTGGCCTCGAGAAGTCTTCATCCTGTCCGGCCGCTCCACCGGGTCACGTCGAGGCTCGGTGGTCCGCGTGGCGACCCGCTGCGATCCGCCGCTGCTGGACAACGGGCAGCTGCGGATCACATCCGTTGGCTACACCCTGATCCAGCTCGCTCGCCACGCCCGGCTGGGCGCCGCAGTGGTCGCTGCCGATGCCGCCCTTCGGGATCTGCCGTACGGCTCGGAGCCCGCTCCGCTGACGACGCTGGACTCGCTGGTAGCGATGCATGACAGCCTGCTGCCCTACTCCCGGTCCGATCGGGTAGTCGCCATGCTGGAACGCGCCACCCACCTGTCGGCCAGCGTGCTGGAGTCCGTGAGTCGACTGACCATCGAGGAACTCGGGCTCGCCGCACCTCGGCTGCAGGTGCGGGTACCACTCGATCCTCCGCTGGCCGATGCCTACCTCGACTTCGGCTGGGAGGGGGACATCGGTGGCGAGTCTGACGGCGACAGCAAGTACCTTGCGAACGACAACACCGCGGAGGCGGCCGCGCGGCTGCTCGCCGAGAAGGAACGTGAGGACG
>CAZMDO010000107.1:0-7942 GCA_964564445.1 uncultured Ruaniaceae bacterium
GGGGATCTTGACGGTCGTTCGCTTCATGTATGCCAGCATACCGGTACCGGCTGCGGCCGGCCAGGGCCCGGCCCGAGCGCCCGATCCAGGGGCACGGACCGAGCCCTGCCGCACAGCAGGAGGGCATCCACCCCACGGCTCCTCACACGCTGAACGAACAGCTCAAGAGCGGGTCAGTCAGTGGCGTCGACGAAAGTGAAATTGGGGTTGGCATCCATGTATGGCTGAGCGTCAGCGATGGCCGCAGACTTGGACTCATGGGCGCCGACCTTCGACTTGAACTCATCAATCTGGGGAAACTCACCGAAAGGGCGCACGACGTACAGAGTGCCAACCACCTGGCCCTGCTCGATTAGCGGGGCCTCCGTGAGCATGAATGCACCCGCCCCCGACGCAATGACGGCCTCGTTGAGCTCCACGATTGCAGTTAGGGCGTTGGAGACGTCATCCAGAGACCCCAAAGGCGTAGGCGTTGCCTCCACATCCCGGATAATCGCCTCGGGCGTCTCGCCATCGGGATCGATCGCGACACCTGACCCATCGCCGGTGGGTGAGACGTATACGGCGGCACCGAGATCACGCGCCTGCTCGATGTTTTCAGCAGCCACGATGTCGCCCACCTCGGGCGTTGCCATCGGACCCTCGGTCTCCTCTGGTGCCGGCGAGCCCGGCTCGGAGCTCGATTCCGGCGAGCTCGTCTCCTGCGCGGTCAAGGTCGGTGCTGCCGTTGGCTCGGTGCCCTCATTAGGGTCGCTGCAGGCGCCCAGCAGCAGCATGCCGAGCACGCTGATGGCGGCAGCCGTCGTCTTGGTGGCGGTCTTCATCGTCTCTCACTTCCTGACCGTGAGTCCATCTCGCGGTGTACAGAACGGGTGTGCGGACTGGGCGAGTTGCCTCACCATCACGCCGATGGAACCGCCACAGACGATCCTTTCGACCGCGCGACTCGTGCCGTAGGCACCCGGGTCTCACTCGATTCCCGTGCCTCCACCGCTCGCCTAGCCAACCTGGCCGTCTCAACCGCGGTTCCCACCTGGGCAGACTCATAAGTGGCGGTAGCCTGGGTTCAGGCGGAACGACGCAGGAGAGCACGAGGCGATGACCGGTCGAGGCGAGCTGGAGCGGGCAGTGCTGCAGGCGCTGTGGGCGCACCCGGACGGGTTGACCGCTCAGGGCGTCTCCGAGCGGCTGCCGCGCACTGACCTGGCCCGCACCACGGTGCTGACCACGCTCGACCGGCTGCGCCGCAAGCACCTGGTCACCCGGGAGGACGACTCCCGCCCGCACACCTACTTCGCCGCGGTCAGCCAGGAAGACTACATCGCCGAGATCATGCTGGACGCGCTCGGCCAGGCCACCGACCGCAACGCTGCCCTGACCCGGTTCCTCGGCGGGGTGGACGAGGACGACGCACGCAGCCTGCGCCGTCTCCTGCCCCGGCGATGAGCCGATGCTACTGCAGGCCGAGGCGGTGGGGCTGGCCGGCCTGAGCCTGGTGCTGGCCGGGCCGGTCTCGGCGGCACTGGCCCGGGCCCAGTGGCCGGCGCGGTCGCCGCGGGCGGCGCTGGTGCTGTGGCAGGCGGTCGGGCTGGCCGGCGGTCTGGGCGTGCTCACCGCCGGGCTCACCCTGGCCGCCGGCAGCCTCGAGGAGCACTGGTTGGCCGGGGTGGCAGCGCTGCCGGCCCGGTGGCCGGAGCTGGACGGCTGGGGCTGGTCCGGGCTGGCGGTCACCGCGTGCGTGGGGGTGTGGCTGGTGGGCGTGACGGTCGCCTCGGCGGCGCGGATCACCCGGGCCCGGCGGGTGCACCGGCGGCGGCTGGAGCTGATCGCCGGCGCCCGGCGGATGGCCGGCGTGGGCGGGGGAGAGGTATTCCTGGTGGACCATCCCAGCCCGGCCGCGTACTGCCTGCCCGGTGTGCGACCCCGGGTGGTCGTCACCCGCGGGGCACTGGCGACGCTGAGCGCTGCCCAGCTGGCCGCGGTGCTGGCGCACGAACGGGCGCACGCCACCGGCCGGCACGACCTGGTGGTGCAGCCGTTCATCGCCTGGGCGCACACCCTGCCCTTCCTGCCCGCTGCCCGGGGCGCGCTGCGGGCGGTGGGGGTGCTGGTGGAGATGCATGCTGACGACCTGGCGCTGCGGGAGTGCCCGCCCGAGGACCTGGCCGCCGCGCTGCGCCAGATCCGGCACTCGCGTGGACTTGTCGGGCCGGACGGCGATGAGGTCGCTGCCGCAGGCGGGAGCGACGGGGCGCCAGGGGACGTGGGTGGACCCGGCGGGCTGGCGAGCCGCACCGAAGAGCGCCTGGCCCGGTTGGCGGGTGCCGCCGCACCGCTGTCCGCCGCGGCGGTGCTCGGCATCTACGTGGCCGCCGCCGCCCTGGTGGTCGGCCCACCGGTGACCCTGCTGCTCAGCTGACCCGGCTACTCATCGGACACCCGCTACGTGCCGGCCCAGCCCGCTGCCCATCGGACCACCCCGCTACCGAGGTACTTTCCTCCGTTTGAGGTAGCACAGGAGTGCCTCAGTGTGAGGAAAGTACCTCCGTGGGGGTGGGTGGGTGCCCGGTGCCCGGTGCCGGGTGGGTGCCCGGGGTGGGTGGGTGCCCGGTGCCCGGTGCCGGGTGGGTGCCCGGGCGCCCGCCGGTGGGGGTCAGGTGGTGCGGCGGCGCTGGGTGCGCCGGCGCACGATCAGCAGCACGGCACCGGCCACGAGCAGCCCGCCGGCGAGCAGCAGCAGCGCCGGCAGCACAGCGGCGCCGGTGCGGCTGAGCTCGTCGGTCGCGACCGAGCCGGGATCGTCCGCTCCACCGGTCTGCTCACCCTCGGTCGCACCGTCGGTCGCGGACGGCTCCGGCGAAGCCGAAGGCCCCGGCTCCTCGGTCGGCGAAGCCGAAGGCCCCGGCTCCTCGGTCGGCCCTGGCGAAGGCTCCGGCTCGGCGGCCGCCTCCAACGCCGCCAGCGCCCCGGCCAGCTCCTCGGCGGCACCGTCCACGCTGGCCTGCGCGGGATCTGCAGACCCGAGCACGAACTGCGCCCGCACCAGCGCCGCGTCCACCGCCGCCAGCGAGTCCTCGGTGTGGGCGTCCCGGTCCAGCCCACCGGCCCGGTCGACCAGTGCCGTCAGCTCATCGGTCACCACCGGCACCTGCTCGACCACCGGCACCAGCGCCACCTCGTCCAGGCTGCCCCAGGCGCCGGCGCTCAGCGTCAGCTCGGCGCGCACGGTCACCACCCCGTCGGCGGCCACGGTCAGCTCCGGCGTCTGCGGGGTCTGCCACTCCCGCCAGCCGGCCAGCTGGAACGGTGCGGACACGGTGGAGATGCCGGACGCCGCCGAGATCTGCATCTCGTCCTCGGCCCCGGCGTCCCCGCCCTGCACCTGCGCCGAGAGCCGGTACTGCCCCGCCGGCACCCCGGTGATGCGCTGCTCGATCGCGAACGTGTACGGCGCATCGGCCCAGAAGTGCACCGACCGCTCCCCGGCGTAGGGGTCCTCGGCCGACCCGATCTCGAACCCGGTGCCGGTGGACGTCCACGGCGCCACCCCGTCCTCGAAGCCGGGGTTGACCACGTAGTTGCGCCCGGTGTCCACCTCGCCGAGCACGGTCACCGTCGCGGTCGCGGCCAGCCCGGTGGCGGTGGTGCCCCGCACCGTGTAGCTGCCCGGACCAGCGATCCAGGCGACGTCGTCGGACCAGGTCACGTCCTGGGCCTCGGTGGTGGCATCGGTGTAGGAGACCTGCACCTGCTCGGGCAGCTCGATCGGCTCCCCGTCGGCCACCGTGACCGTCGGGGTGGCCACCGTGTCCACCTCCCGCGGCCCCACCGAGCCGGTCTCGGCGTAGGTGTACACCCGCAGCGACTCCAGCGGGGTGCCGTCGAAGGCGAACAGAGCCTGGTTGTCCCAGGCGGAGCCACCGTAGGCGTCCGCCCACTCATCGCCCAGCGACCCGTCCGGGTCGTAGAACTCCTGGGAGTAGGTGCTGGCCCAGCCGGAACCGTACTGCTGCCACAGGTCCCAGTTCTCCTCCTCGGCCGAGGGCGGCCCGACCGGCAACCAGGCGGGCTCCCAGTAGAAGGTGCCCAGCCCGCGCCCGTCGGAGACGTTGGCCACCGCCTGCATCACGTCCCGGATCGCCAGCGCCTGCCCCTGCACCGAGACCGGGTACTTGGTCTGCGCGCTGTCCACCGAGTTGGGGAACCCGTCACCGTCCTGCAGCGTGTACGCCCAGGACGTCTCGGCCACCGCCACCTCCTTGTCGTAGGTGGTGGCCACCTGGTCCAGCACGGCGGTCAGGTTCTCCAGCGACCCGTGCCAGTACGGGTAGTAGGAGGAGAGGAACACGTCGTAGTCCACCCCGTAGGCGTCCAGCTGGCGGGCCACCTCGGCGTACTGGCCGGCGCGCTCGGGATTGGTGAAGTGCACCGCCACCTTCACGTCCTCGCCGAGGGTCTCGCGCACCGCCTCCGAGCCGGCCTGGAACAACTGCGCGGTGCTGTCCCAGCCGCTCACCCCGGCGATCTCGCCACCGGTGGTCTCGTTGCCGATCTGCACCATCCCGACGGCGACACCCGCCTCGCGCATCATCGTCAGCGTGTCTGCGGTGTAGTCGTGCAACGCCTCGGTGCGCTCGGTCAGGTCCATCCCGCGCCAGGCACGGGGGGAGAGCTGCTGGCCGGGGTGCGCCCAGAAGTCGGAGTAGTGGAAGTCCACCAGCACCTGCATGCCCGCCTCGGTGGCGCGCACGCCGATCTCGGTGGCCCGCTCGGCGTCGACGTTGCCGCCTCCGTAGCCGTGGGAGGGGTCGGTGGAGGAGTATGGCTGGTTCCACACCCGCACCCGCACCCAGTTCACGCCCGCCTCGGCGAGCACGTCGAACAGGTCCGCCGGCTGGCCGGAGAAGTCGCGGAACACCACCCCGGACTCCTCCAGGGACAGCACGGTGGAGACGTCCACGCCGTCGATCCAGTCCGGACCCATCCCCTCCACCCGGGGCACGGTGATCCCGGCCTGCACCGGTTCGGGGTCGGCGGCCGCGGCGGGGGTGGTGGACATCGCTCCTCCCAGCAGGGCGGCGGCGAGGGTGAGTGCGGCGGCGGAGCGCCTGCGTGCGGTCATGGTCATTCTCTCCTGAGGATCGTCGTCGATACGGACAGAGGGGAAAGCGGCAGGGTGAGGCGGGCTACGCCGGGCGAGCTCCGCCGTCGGGAAACGAGGGCCCCCGAGTGCGGGGTGGAGGGTGGGAAGGACCAGGCATCCGGGGGACCTCGATCGTCAGCCCTTCACCGAACCGGAGGCCAGGCCCCCGACGATGTACTTCTGCAGGGACAGGAACAGGGCCAGCACCGGCAGCGAGGCGATCATCGCCCCGGCGGCGAACAGCCCCCAGCGGGAGGTGAGCTGGTTGGACACCCACTGGTACATGCCCACCGCCAGGGTCCAGTTGGACTGCCCGGTGAGCACGATCTTGGCGAGGATGAAGTCGCCGAACGCGGCGATGAAGGCCAGCAGCCCCACCACCGCCAGGATCGGCACCACCAGCGGCATCACCAGCCGCCAGTAGATCTGCGCGTGCGAGGCGCCGTCGATGCGGGCCGCCTCGTCGATCTCGATCGGGATGGTGTTGAAGAACCCGTACATCAGGAACGTGTTCGCCCCCAGCGCCCCGCCCAGGTACACGCAGATCAGTGCCAGCTTGGAGTTGATGCCCAGCAGCGGCACCGCCTCGCCGAGGGTGATCAGCAGCAGGAACACCGCCACGAACGCCACCGTCTGCGGGAACATCTGCACGATCAGCAGGGTGGTCAGCGAGGTGCGCCGGCCGCGGAACCGGAACCGGGAGAAGGCGTAGGCGGCGGCCGCGCCCATCAGCACCGCACCCAGTGCCGCGGTGCCACCGACCAGCAGCGTGTTGCCCACCCAGGTCCAGAACAGGGTGTCGCCGAGCGCGTCGAAGTTGGTCAGGCTCACGTTCCGGAACAGCGCCCCGGACCCGGACAGCGACCCGCGCTCGTCCAGCGCCGCGGACAGGGCGTAGACCAGCGGGAAGGCGGCGTAGAACACCACCACCAGGGCGACCGGGTACTTCCAGCCGACCTCGGAGAGCCATCGACGGCGCCGGCCGGCCGCGCGGGCGCGGGTGGGACTGGGCATCGTGGTCATGGCTAGATCTCCTCGAGCTTGCGGGTCTGGCGGAACGCCAGCGCCGAGATTGCTCCGATGACGATGAAGACGATGATCGACAGGGCGCTGGCCAGGCCGTAGTCGGCCCGCCCGCCGGAGACCCCGGAGATCTGGTAGATCGCCGAGATCAGGATGTCGGTGGCACCGAGCGGCACCGAGGCGCCCGGGAACGCCGGGCCGCCGCCGGTGAGCATGTAGATGATGGTGAAGTTGTTGAAGTTGAACGCGAACGAGGCGATCGCCAGCGGTGCGGTGGAGACCATCAGCAGCGGCAGGCTGATCGAGGCGAACTGCCGCCACCGGCCGGCACCGTCGATCCGGGCCGCCTCCATGACGTCCGAGGGCAGCGCCTGCAGCGCCCCGGTGGAGACCAGGAACCAGTACGGGTAGCTGAGCCAGAGGTTCACCCACAGGATCGCGAACTTCGCCAGCCACGGGTCGCCGAGCCAGTCCACCCCCGCGCCGAAGAAGAACCACTCGTTGATCACGCCGAACTCGGAGTTCAGCATGCCGCGCCAGAGCAGGGCAGACATGAACGCCGGGAACGCGTAGGGGAGGATGAAGATGGTGCGCAGCACCTTCTGCCCGCGCACCCGTGGGTCGTTGTAGATCATCGCCAGCACCAGGCCGAGGCCGAAGCTGGTGAGCACGGTGAGGATGCCGAAGCCGAACGTCCACAGCGTCACCTTCAGCAGCGGTCCGGCGTAGGCGGTGTCGGTGAACGCGCGCACGAAGTTGTCGAAGCCCACCGGCACGTACCAGCCGGCGGCGAGCCGGTCGCCGTCCGGGCTGACGAAGTTGCCGCGGTCGTCGGGGGAGTAGACCACCCCGGTCTCGGTGTTGGTGAGCGTGCTGGTGTCTGGGTCCCAGGTGAGGCTGGAGATGTACACCGAGCCGCTGGAGCCGTCCCGGGTGCGGATCGAACCGTCCTCGGCGTCGGTGGAGACCGGCACCCGCAGCTCCACCACCTGCTGCTGCAGGGCGGCGTCGGTGAACAGCTCGGCGCGGGGCACCACGTCCCAGCCGGGCACCTGGGTCGGGGTGCCGGAGTCGTCCAGGGTGGCGCCGTCGACCGTCTCCAGCGGCTCCTCGGCGGTGCCCACCCGCACCGTGCCCTCGTTGTTGATGGCGAAGCCGATCTCGCCGTCGTCGCGGACCACCGCCAGCGGGTAGGTGGGGGCGTCGTCCACCCGGCGCTCGGCCTGGATCAGCGCGGCGTCCACCGCCTGCTGCATCGAGCCCAGGTGGCCGGTGCCGTAGTTGGTGAACGCCACGTACCCGGTGTAGGCGAGGGTGAACAGCTGGAACACCGCCAGGAACACCAGCCCTGGGTACAGGTACTTCAGCGGCAGCGCCCGGCGGGAGAAGTAGATCCAGTCCGCCAGCGCCAGCAGCACCACCAGCACGGTGAGCACCACCCAGGACCCGGCACCGTAGGCGGACAGGATGGCCATCACGCCCACGGCGTTGATCACCATCATGATCAGCAGCTTGGCCAGGAACCCCCACCCGGGCCCGGACCAGGAGCGAGCGTGGGGCTCTGCCGGCGCGGTGACCTCGCCCCTGCGGCTGGCGGACATCGTGTTCTCCTCAGTGCTGGAAGCACGTCCCCGCCGGTGGCTCGGCGTCCACCGACGGGGACGAGCGGTCTACTCGGCGATCGCGGACTCGATGTTGGCGACCATCTGCGGCCACACCGACTCCGGGTCCTCACCGTTGATCAGCGCGATCTGCACCGGGTTCCAGAAGTCCCAC
>CAZMDO010000108.1:0-7882 GCA_964564445.1 uncultured Ruaniaceae bacterium
GCGGATGATCCCGCCGCTGGGCAACCAGTTCATCATCAGCATCAAGGACACCTCGCTGCTGTCGGTGATCCTGGTGCCCGAGCTGCTCTACCAGGGCCGGATCATCGCCTCCAACCACTTCAACGCGGTGGAGATCTACACGGCGGTGGCGGTGTTCTACCTGGCCATCACGCTCACCCTGTCCTTCGTGCTGCGTGGCACCGAGAAGCGTCTGGAGCTCCGGTCATGATCATCGAGGTCTCCGACCTGCACAAGTCCTTCGGCGAGAACGAGGTGCTCTCCGGCATCGACCTGTCCGTGGCCGACGGCGAGGTGGTCTGCGTGATCGGGCCGTCCGGGTCCGGCAAGTCCACCCTGCTGCGCTGCCTGAACCGGTTGGAGGACATCACCGGTGGGGACGTGGTGGTCGACGGGCACCGGCTCACCGACAAGAAGCTCAAGATCGACGACGTGCGCGCCGAGATCGGCATGGTGTTCCAGCAGTTCAACCTGTTCCCGCACAAGTCGGTGATCGAGAACCTCATGCTCGCGCCGATGATGGTGCGCCGCCTGGGCAAGGAGCAGGCGCGCGAGCGCGGTCGGGCACTGCTGGCGAAGGTGGGGCTGGCGGAGAAGGAGAACGAGTACCCGCGGCGCCTCTCCGGCGGTCAGCAGCAGCGGGTGGCGATCGCCCGCGCGCTGGCGATGGAACCGAAGATCATGCTCTTCGACGAGCCCACCTCCGCCCTGGACCCCGAGCTGGTGGGGGAGGTGCTCGCGGTGATGAAGCAGCTCGCGCTGGAGGGGATGACCATGGTGGTGGTCACCCACGAGATGGCCTTCGCCCGCGAGGTCAGCGACCGGGTGATCTTCATGGACGGCGGGCTGATCGTGGAGGAGGGCCCTCCGGCGCAGGTGTTCGACAACCCGCGGCACCGGCGCACCCAGTCGTTCCTGGAACGGGTGCAGTAGGCGTTCGACGGCGGAGCCTGGCGGGGCGGGCGTGGGTCACCGTGGTGCCGTGGTCGCCTGGGGCGTTTCGTCAACGAGCGAGCAGCGTGCGGATGTACGCCACTACCTCGCGGGGCTGGGACTCGGCCATGAAGTGCCCGGCCTGCGTGAGGTGCAGCTGGAAGTCCGGTGCCCAGGCGCGCCACAGGGTCTCCGGGTCGAAGCCGAGCTGTCCGCCCCAGTCCTGCGTCATCGAGGCGACCGGCATCGTCAGGGTGCGGCCTGCGGCCCGGTCGGCGCGGTCGTGGTCGAGGTCGATGGTGGCCGAGGCGCGGTAGTCCGCCACGATGGAGGGGACGGCGTTCCGGGACGCGGTCAGGTACGTGTCCCGGACCGGTGGCGGGATGGCGGTGTCATCGCCGCCCCAGGCATCCAGGAAGGAGCCGAAGAACTCGTCCGCCGTGGCCGCGATCATCCGCTCCGGGAGACCCGGCGGCTGGGCCATCAGATACAGGTGCCACGCGACGGCCGCGTCCACGCCGTGCAGCACGTCCCAGGTGTCGAGCGTGGGCAGCACATCCAGGATGCCCAGGTGGGTGATCGCCTCCGGGTGGTCCAGCCCGGCGCGGACCCCGACCAGGGCACCGCGGTCGTGACCGACGAGCGCGACGCGCTCGTGGCCGAGCGCGCGGGTGATCGCGAGCACGTCGGCGGCCATGGTGCGCTTGGCGTAGGTGTCCGTCTGGGTGGCATCGGGCTTGTCGCTGTCGCCGTAACCGCGCAGGTCGGGGGCGATCACCGTGTGGCTGCTGGCCAGCTCGGTGGCCACGTGCCGCCACATCAGGTGGGTCTGCGGGAACCCGTGCAGGAGCACGACGGGCGAGCCGGAGCCGCCGCTGGCGGTGCTGATCCGTACTCCGTCGTGCCCGGGGAGCAGGTCGTAGCGAAAGCCGGGGATGGACAGGGACATGGCGGCTCCTCAGGGGTGGCGGCCGGAGAAGATCCCGGGGTGATGGACGGGGGCGGACGAGGCGCGAAGTGCGGGCAGCAGCACGGCATCGACGAGCTGCTTCCGGTAGCCCGAGTCGTACGGGAGCCCGTTGAGCGCGCGCGTGACCAGTGCTGAACCGGCGACCTCGTCATAGGCGAAGGTCTGTGCCGAGCCGGAGACCTCGCCGCGCTCGGTAGCGCGCTGCAGGACCTGCGCGGGCAGCCGGGCACCGGTCGGTCCGGTGGCGTTCTCCAGGTGGTCGCAGAGCTCCGGGTCGGCCAGGCCGGCGTGCAGAAGCGTGGCCACGAGGGCGGTGTCGCTGGAAGCGAGAGTGTCCGCCAGGATCGTGAGCAGCTCGAGCAGGTCGCCACGCAGCGACCCGGTGTCGATCGTGCGGCCGCCGCCGGTGGCGGGCATCGCGCGGACGGCGGCCGCCACCATGTCCCGTTTCGTGCTCCAGCGGCGGTACAACGTGGGCTTCGACGCGCCCGCGCGGCGCGCGACGAGCTCGAACGTCACGCCCTCGTAGCCGACCTCGGCCAGCAGCTCGGTGACCGTTGCGAGGATCGCGGCCTCGCGCTGGGGGTCACGGGGGCGGCCAGGGGGCCGCGTGGGCTGCGATGATTGCGACACGACACGTACCGTATCATAAATGAGGGGTTGCATGGCCTGTTGCTGGGGACGGGTCCGCTCGCGCCAGCGCGCGGGCGCCGGGCGGGTGATCTGCGGGCGCCGGGCGGGTGATCTGCGGGCGACGGGCGGGCTGCTCCGTGCGCGAGGTGGGACTCGAACCCACACGCCCGAAGGCACAGGAACCTAAATCCTGCGCGGCTACCAGTTACGCCACTCGCGCTCGAGGCCTAGCCTAAGGGTCCGGCGGACCCGAGGACCATCTGCGGGTGTGCTGCCCCGGCGGGTCGCGCCCCTGCGCTCGGACGTGATGTGTGCTGGAGCCTGGGGTGCCCGGTGCCATCACCGGTGCCCTCGGTCGTACCGAGCGCGGAAGAGCTGGTGCGGCGGCCGCCGGGTGAGCGGCACCTGCCCACACCGGCCATCGCGGACCATCGCCTAGCCTGAGAGCGTGTCGACCTCCGCCCCATCTGCTGCCCTCGTCCTGGACTTCGACGGAACCGTCTGCATCGGTGATGACCCGGTGCGCTTCTACGCCGAGGAGGTCGCCGCCCGGCACCCCGCGGCGGCCGACGTTCCCGCCCAGGTGCGGCAGTTCCTCGCCGGCCGGCTCGTGGTCGAGCGGGCCGCCGACGGCTACCAGGCGGTGCACCGGTTGGCGCAGGCGGCCGGGGTGAGCCGGGAGCAGTTCAAGGCCGCCTACCTCGCCTCCCGGGACCGGCTGGAGGCGGGGGAGGGCCAGACCCGGGCACCCGAGGGCCTGGCCGCCCTGCTCGAGGAGCTGCGCGGAGCGCGGGTGCGGATCGTGCTGGTCACCAACTCGCCCCGGGTGGGGATCGAGAAGTGGCTCGTCGGTCAGGACCTCGACCACCGCTTCGACGAGATCGTCACCGACGCCGGCAAACCCGAGGGCATGCCCGCGCTGCTCGAGCAGATCGCCGGGGCCGCACGCCTGGTCGACCCCCCGAAGCTCGGCAGCATCGGCGACGTGTGGGCCAACGACGTGCGTCCGGCGATGGACCGGGGCAGCACCGGCTTCTTCATCGACCGCCTCGGTACGGGGCACGGCCCCAGCTCCTACACCGGCGCCACCTTCGAGGACCTCCTGCCGGCGCTCCGGGAGTGGGCCGACAGCCTGGGCTGACCACCCCAGCCTCACCCCGCTCCGCGCCACCGCGCCTGTCCATCTGTCTGCCGGATTCGTTGGTCCGGCGGCCACAAAAGGGTTACCGAGATGCAACCTTCCGTTCCCTAGCGCAAGGGCGCTGGCGTCAGTACGGTGAAATCCGTGTTCACCGTCGAGGCGTCTGATGCAATGACGTTTCGGCACTCCATCCCGGTGCCACGGCACCACCGAACGACGAGGTGCGAGAGATGAAGCGGACGATACGTTGGGCCGCGGTGGCGGCGGCGGCAGCACTGGCGCTGACCGCTTGCGGCAGCGGCAGCAGCGGCGAGGATGAGCCCGACGCCGGTGGCAACGGGGCCAGCGAGGACGGCGGCGGCGAGGCGTCGGCCGACCCGGACACCCTGATCCTCGGCCTGGTGCCCTCCCAGGAGATCGACACCCTGGTGGAGGACGCTGACGCGCTCGGCGCCCTGATCTCCGAGGAGCTGGGCATGCCGGTGGAGACCTACGTCTCGGAGAGCTATGCCGCTCTGGTCACCGCGATGGGCACCGGCCAGGCGCACATCGGCATGTTCGGCCCGATCGCGCTGGTGCAGGCCGCCGACCAGTCCGGCGCCGAGATCATCCTGCAGTCGGTGCGCTACGGCTCGGCCACCTACCACACCCAGTGGTTCACCAACGACCCGGACACCTACTGCCTGGACGAGGTGGTCGAGGTGACCAACGACGACGGCTCGGTCTACACCTTCTGCAACGGTACCGACACCGCCGAGACCGGCCCCGCAGGCGAGGACGCCCTCCAGCTCATCGAGCAGGACACGCCGATCTCCATGGTCGACCAGGCCTCTGCGTCGGGCTACTACTACCCGGCCACCCAGCTGCAGCGGGTCGCCGGTCTGGACCCGCTGGCGCTGAACACCCAGTTCGCCGGCGGCCACCCGAACTCTGTGCTGAACGTGGCCCGCGGGGACTACCCGGTCGGCGTGAGCTTCGACGACGCCCGCGACAACCTCGTGGAGGAGGACCCGCAGATCGGTGAGAAGGTGACCGTCTTCGCCTACTCCGACGAGATCCCCAACGACGGTGTGGCCGTGGCCGGCGAACTCTCCGACGAGCTCACCCAGAAGATCGCCGACGCCATGATGGCCGTGATGGAGACCGAGGAGGGCGCCGCACAGTTCGACGCCGTCTACTCCATCGAGGGCCTGGTCCCGGCCGACCTGGCCGCCTTGGACGCCGCCCGCCAGGTGGAGGAGAACTTCGCCGGGCTGTGAGCCGACGACCTGCCATGCGCGGGGCGGGCCACCGGCCCGCCCCGCGCACCGACGAGCACGCGAGGTATGAGCATGATCGAGTTCCGTGACGTGTCGGTCACCTACCCGAACGGCACCAAGGGGCTGGACGGGGTGTCCCTGACCATCCCGGACGGGCAGTTCGTGGTGGTGGTCGGCCTGTCCGGGGCGGGCAAGTCGACCCTGGTCCGCACGATCAACGGGTTGGTCCCGGTCACCGGCGGTCAGCTGACCGTCAACGGGGAGAACCTGGTGGGGGCGAGCAAGCGGCGGCTGCGCGCGCTGCGCTCGCGGATCGGGATGATCTTCCAGTCCTTCAACCTGGTCAACCGCACCACGGTGATGAACAACGTGCTCACCGGCCGGCTGCACTCCACCGGCACGCTGCGCTCCCTGCTCGGCTGGTTCTCCGCTGCCGACAAGGAGCTCGCCTTCGACGCGCTGGAGCGGGTGGGCATCGTGGAGAAGGCTTACATCCGCGCCTCCCAGCTGTCCGGCGGTCAGCAGCAGCGGGTGGCGATCGCCCGGGCGCTGGCCCAGGAGCCGCAGGTGGTGCTCGCCGACGAGCCGGTCGCCTCGCTCGACCCGCCGACCGCGAACGCGGTGATGCGCGACCTGCAGCGGATCAACCGCGAGCTGGGCATCACCACCGTGGTGAACCTGCACTTCCTCGACCTGGCCCGCCGCTACGGGGACCGGATCATCGGCATGCGCGCCGGGAAGGTCGTCTTCGACGGCACCGCCGAGCAGGCCGACGATGCGGTCTTCGAGGAGATCTACGGCCGTTCGCTGACCGCCGAGGACGTCGCCGAGCGGGAGCCGGGAGCGCTGGCGTGAGCGCACCCGCCCCCACTGCTTCGGTGACGAGCCGGGACCGCCCGCGCAAGCCGCCACCGTCGGTCGGCGCGATCGGCGCGATCGTCGTCTTCGCAGCGATCACCCTCTGGTCGGCGCTCGGGGTGGAGTTCACCCTCGTCCCGCTGGTGGAGAACCTCACCCGCGGCAGCGACGTCATCGAGAAGTACCTGCACCCGAACTGGGAGATCCTCACCCGGCCGGCGGTGCGGGAGGGGTTCCTGGAGACCCTGTACATCGCGATCCTGGCCTCGTTGGCCGGCTGCCTGATCGCCCTCGTGCTCTCCATGCTCGCCTCGAAGGTCTCGGCGCCGAACACCGGCGTCTACCAGGTGATGAAGTTCATCCTCTCCCTGGTCCGCTCCTTGCCGGACGTCGCCTACGGGCTGCTGTTCGTGGCCTTCGTCGGCTCCGGCGCCCTGCCCGGGATCCTGGCGCTGGTCATCTTCAACATCGGGGTGGTCGCCAAGCTCACCTCGGAGAGCATCGACGCCGTGGACCGCGGTCCGATCGAGGCGGTCGAGGCCGCCGGTGCCACCCGGTTCCAGCGCGGCCGGTTCGCCGTCCTCCCGCAGGTCGCACCGAACTACCTGTCCTACTGCTTCTACGTGTTCGAGCTGAACCTGCGCGCCTCCCTGGTGCTGGGCTTCGTCGGCGCCGGCGGTATCGGTGAGGTGATCATGCTGCTGGTCAGCCGGCTGGAGCACTCCTCGGTCTCGGCCGTGGTGATCATGCTGTTCGTCGTCGTGTTCGTGCTCGACCAGGCCTCCCGCGCCGTGCGACGGAGGCTGACATGACCGCCACCCAGGTGCGCAGCACCCCGACCGGCGCCCGGCCGAAGCCGCCGTCGAAGGCACGAAGCACCATCGCGCTGCTGGTCACCGCCGCGATCGTGATCGCCACCGTCTGGGCGGTGGATGCGCGGTGGGAGCGGATCCCGGCGATCTTCACCGAGTCGCCCACCTACATCGCCCTGATGGTCGACGGGCTGGTGCAGAACCCGCTGGAGATGCCGTGGAGCGAGTACTGGACGAAGACCTTCGGGTACATGTTCGAGTCGTTGCAGATGGCGTGGATGGGCACGGTGATCGGGGCGCTGCTGTCCTTCCCGCTGTCCTTCCTGGCGGCATCGAACGTCGCTCCCCGGTGGGTGGTGCTGCCGGTGCGCCAGCTGCTGAACATCATCCGCGCGCTGCCGGAGATCGTGCTCGCGATCGCATTCATGATCCCGATCTTCGGCCTCGGCGCGCTGGCCGGCACGATGGCGCTGGGCATCGGGTCTGTGGGGACGCTGGGCAAGCTCTCCAGCGAGGCGATCGAGGAGATCGACCGCGGGCCGGTGGAGGCGCTGCAGGCCACCGGGGCGAACACGCTGCAGTCGCTGCGCTGGGCGGTGGTGCCGCAGGCGTTGCCCGAGATCGTGGCGTTCTGGCTGTACCGGTTCGAGATCAACATCCGCGCCAGCGCCATCCTCGGCATCGTCGGTGCCGGTGGTATCGGCTCCATCCTCGGCCAGCTCTTCGACGCCCGGAAGTGGGACCGGATCGGCATCACCCTGGTGGTGATCATCGTGGTCACGATCATCGTCGACCAGATCTCCGCCGCGGTGCGCCGGCGGATCATCTCCGGGTCGGCGCGGCCGTCGGCGGCAGAGGCGACCGGCCCGGTCGAGGCGGCGTGAGGAGCCCGGCGTGAGTGGCACCCTCCTGCCCGAGATGGGCACCGTGCCGGCGATGATCCGCGCCGGGGTCTCCGCCCTGCACCCCAGCGAGCAGCGGGTGGCGCAGGTGTTCATCGACCGACCCGAGTGGACCATCGAGGCCTCCGCCCAGGAGGTCGCCGACGTCGCCGGCACCTCCCGTGCCACCGTGGTGCGAGCCGCCCAGCGGCTCGGCTTCACCGGCTACCCCCAGCTGCGGGTGCTGCTCGCCCGCGACCTGGGCCTGAGCGCCACGGAACCGGACGAGACCGACCACAGTGGCGCCGTCGGTGTGGTGCGCGCCTACGTGCGGGACATGGCCAGTGCCGCGCACGACCTGGCCGCCCTGCTGGACC
>CAZMDO010000109.1:0-5127 GCA_964564445.1 uncultured Ruaniaceae bacterium
GCCGGGAGAGCACGTCGTCGTACTTGAGCACGTTCTTGCGGATCTCGAAGTTGCGCCGCTCCACCTGGCCCTGGGCGCTCTCGATGCCGCGGGCGATCATCTTGAACTCCAGTGGCTGGTCGTCCGGGAAGGAGCTGTTCATGAACCGCTCCGCCAGCCCGGTGTTGAACAGCCGCATCAGGTCGTCCTCGAGGGAGAGGTAGAACCGCGACTCCCCCGGGTCACCCTGACGGCCGGAGCGACCACGCAGCTGGTTGTCGATGCGCCGCGACTCGTGCCGCTCGGTGCCCAGCACGTACAACCCACCCAGCTCGGTGACCTCGTCGTGCTCGGCCGCGACCGACTCCTTGGCCGCGGTGAGCGCCTCCGGCCAGGCCTCCTCGTACTCCTCGGGCGTCTCGGTCGGGCTCAGCCCCTTCTTCTCCAGGGCGGCGATCGCCAGGTGCTCGGCGTTGCCACCGAGCATGATGTCGGTACCGCGCCCGGCCATGTTCGTCGCCACCGTGACCGCCCCCTTGCGGCCGGCCATCGCCACGATCGCGGCCTCCCGGTCGTGCTGCTTGGCGTTCAGCACCTCGTGCGGCACCCGACGCTTCTTCAGCATCTTGGAGAGCTTCTCGGACTTCTCCACGCTGGTGGTACCCACGAGCACCGGCTGCCCCTTGGCGTGCCGCTCGACGATGTCCTCCACGACGGCCTCGAACTTGCCGTCCTCGTTCTTGTAGACGATGTCGATCTGGTCCTTGCGGGCCAGCGGCCGGTTCGGCGGGATCGGCACCACGCCCACCTCGTAGGTGCTCTGGAACTCGGCGGCCTCGGTCATCGCGGTACCGGTCATGCCGGAGAGCTTGTCGTAACGGCGGAAGTAGTTCTGCAGGGTGATGGTGGCCAAGGTCTGGTTCTCCGCCTTGATGTTCACCCCTTCCTTGGCCTCCAGCGCCTGGTGCATGCCCTCGTTGTAGCGCCGTCCCGGCAGGATGCGCCCGGTGTGCTGGTCGACGATCAGCAGCTCACCGTCGAGCACCACGTAGTCCTTGTCCCGGGCGAACAGCTCCTTCGCCTTGACCGCGTTGTTGAGGAAACCGATCAGCGGGGTGTTCAGCGACTCGTACAGGTTGTCGATACCGAGGTAGTCCTCGACCTTCTCGATACCGGGCTCGAGGATGCCGACCGTCTTCTTCTTCTCGTCGATCTCGTAGTCGACCTCGTTGCGGAGCTTGCGCACCAGACGGGCGAACTCCACGTACCACTTGTTCACGTCCCCGGAGGCGGGCCCGGAGATGATCAGCGGGGTCCGTGCCTCGTCGATGAGGATCGAGTCCACCTCGTCGACGATGGCCATGTTGTGGCCGCGCTGCACCTGCTCGTTGGTGGACCAGGCCATGTTGTCGCGCAGGAAGTCGAAACCGAACTCGTTGTTGGTGCCGTAGGTGATGTCCGCGGCGTACATCTCCCGCCGCTCGTCAGGCCGCTGCCCGGAGAGGATCACCCCGGTGGTCAGGCCGAGGAACCGGAACACCCGGCCCATCAGCTCGCTCTGGTACTGCGCCAGGTAGTCGTTCACGGTGACCACGTGCACGCCCTTGCCGGACAGGGCGTTCAGGTAGGCCGGGAGGGTGGCGACCAGGGTCTTGCCCTCACCGGTCTTCATCTCGGCGATGTTGCCCAGGTGCAGGGCGGCGCCGCCCATGATCTGCACGTCGTAGGGACGTTGTCCCAGCGTGCGCTGGGCGGCCTCCCGGACCACCGCGAACGCCTCGGGCAGCAGGGCGTCCAGGGACTCGCCGTCGGCGATGCGCTCCTTGAACCGGTCCGTCTCCTCGCGCAGCTCCTCGTCGGACAGGTCGGTGACGGAATCCTCCAGGGCGTTCACCTGAGCCGCGATGCCCTGGAGCCGCTTGAGGACTTTCCCCTCGCCCAAGCGCAGGATCTTGTCGAGGATCGAAGGCACACGGACTCCCAGGTGGTTGGAACTGTTCAGCGTCGGTGCGGACGCCGGGGCCAAGGGTCCATGGTATGCGAGCATCCGGCCTGATCGCACAACCGGTCCCCGGACCTCATGGCAGAGGTCCGGGGACCGGTCGGCATCACGGGACGTCAGGCGGTGGCGGAGCGCACCTCCTCGGCCACGGAGTCGTCGGAGCCGTTCGTTGCGGTGTAGTTCAGCCGGATCACCCCGTAGGTCCAGCCGCGGCGGTTGTACACCACGCACGGCTGGCGCGTCTCGGAGTCGATGAACAGGTAGAACGGGTGGCCCACCAGCTCCATCTCCGCGAGCGCCTGGTCCACGGTCATCGGCTCGGTCTCGTGCACCTTCTGGCGGATCACCACCGGGGAGTCGCCCAGCTGCGCCTCGACCGCGACACCCGGTTCGGTGGGCGGCTGCGGCATCTCCGGCCCCTGGTCCTCCTGGTCGGTCTGCTCGGTGACCAGATCCAGCTGGTCGGGCAGCGGCTGCCGGACACCACGACGCTGGTGGTGCGACTTGCGCCGATCCCTGGCCCTGCGCAGCCTCTCGAGCAACTTCGTGGTGGCCAGGTCGAGCGCGGCATACCTGTCCGACGCGCTCGCCTCCGCACGCACCACGGGGCCCTTGGCCCGAACCGTGAGCTCGACGCGCTCCGAGCGGTCGGCGAGCCTCGGGTTGTTCTCGTGTGTCACCTCGACGTCGACACGCTGCACATACGGTGACAGCTGCGGCACCTTCGCCAGCTTCTCCTCGACGTGACGCCGGAACCGCTCCGGGGTCTCGGTGTGACGGCTGACCAGGACGATCTCCATGACGAACCTCCACGGGTCTTCACATCGGTCCGGACGGGTCCGAACCGTAGACGACGCGGCTGCCAGTGCTGCGGCAGTCGCGGGAACGACTAGTTCGCACCACCTCCCCTGCAGCCAGATGAGCAGGCCATCGCTGACGATGAACCACTCACCGGAAGCTCCATGACACGACGCTAGTCCACCGGGAGCGCTCGCGACACTCAAACACGACCGCCGACCGCGCCGACAGCTGTCCATCTCAGCATGTGGCTGCTGAGCGTCCCGGCGGTGGGGTCGCCGCGAGCGCGAAGGCCCCGACCACCTGGGCGCCCGCCCCCACCAACGCCCTACGGGAGGCGTGGATCGTTGCCCCGGTGGTGACGACGTCGTCGACGATCAGCACCGGCATCCCGGCCGGCAACGCACTGACCACCCGCACCGAGGCATGGCTGCGGGTCCGGGCGCCCGCACCGAGCGCGTGCCGGCTACCCCCGCGGCGGCGGAGCAGGTCGGCCGCCCACACCCGGGCGCCCGTGCCCTCGGCGAGCCCTCGCCCGAGCCCGGCGGCGAGGTCGGCGGCCACCAACCGCCGGCTCACCCGACGGCGCCAGCCCGAGGGCGCGGGCACCACCAGCAGGTCGGCGGGTGCGGGGGCGCTGGCCTCGGGCAGGCTCAGCTGCGGACCGATCTCTCGGCCCGCACCGGTCGCCACCTCGGTCAGCACCGGGGCGAGGTCCGGCCGGGCGCCGCTCTTCCAGGCGAGCACGGCGTGCCGGACCGCGCCGGCGTAGCTCGCGGTGGTCCAGGTCGCCAGCCCGAGCGCCGGAGCGTAGTCCTGGACGGCCAGCACCACGGTGTCCTCCTCGCACCGGTACGGCGCCCCGAACTCCGAGCGGCACGTGCGGCACAGCGTGCGTTCCCCACGCCCGCAGCCGGCGCAGGTCACCGGCAGCACCAGGCTCACCAGGTCACTCCAGAGCGCGACGGCGGAGCGCACCGTGGCCGAGGAGGTCACCCTCCCCTCGCTACCGAGGCACTTTCGTCCGATGGAGGAACGATAGGAGTGCCTCAGTGTCACGGGAGTACCTCGGTGCGAACGGTGAGGCTCGGTGCTGGTCACCAGGACGCCGACCGCCGCTGGAGCAGACGCTGGCGCGGGCGGGTCCGGGGAACTCCGGCGCGCTCGAGCCTGCGCTCCAGCGGGTCCACCTTCCACGCCTCGTCCCAGCCCCAGCGGCCGAACGTCCGCACCTGCGCCCGGATCTCATCCTCCCTGCGCTTCTCGTGCACCACACGCTGAGCGGCCCCGACCGCCGACCCGGCGTCCAGGTACTTGCCGTGGCCATCGGCCTCCATCGCGATGTCGTGCTCGGGCCAGTAGAAGTCGACCCAGACGTGCTCATCCAGCCCGGGCAGCCAGATCCGGTGCTGCAGCTCGGGTGCGGCGAAGCCGAGCTCCTCGATGGTCAGGCGGCTGATCGACTCCAGCGCACCGTCGGCGAGCGTGGTGGCGCGCTCCAGCACCGCCCACGCCCGCACGCTGCCGCGGTAGGGCATCAGCCGCCGGTGCTCCGCGGCCAGCTGCTCGGGGGTGAGCAACGGTTCCTCCACCTGGTACGGGAGGTCGCGGAGGGCACGGTCGGCAGCCACCAGCGCCGCCGCGAGGCTCGCGTGCCGGGCGAGCTGCAGGACGGTGTGCGCGGGCGAGGTGATGCGGATCCCCTCGACCCGCGTCTCCGGGATCTCCTGCCGGTGCCCGATGTACCGCACGCCTGGTCGCCGGGAACCGTTCGGGCCGCCGGCGAGCACGTACACCTCCCGCGGCCAGCCCGCCACGATCGGCAGGCCGAGCAGCGCGGCGGCGGAGTAGGAGGTGAACACCTGGCCGGGCATCTGGTGCGCCGCGGCCCGCACCCGCTGCAGATATCGGGCGGCCTCCTGGCGGGGTCCGGCCCTCGCCCGGGGGTCCGGCGCCGCGTAGACGCCGGGCCAGACCCGCTCCAGCAGGCCTGCGTGGTGGAGCCGGTGCACGTGCTGCCGGCAGCCGGTCGCCGCGGCGTCGGTCAAGGTGATGAGTCCGTCCGGCCGGACGGGCAGGTAGTCGGGGAGCACATCCATGCCCGGTACACCACCACAGGGCACGCCCGGCAGCCGGGCGGCAGGTGGGGGTGCTGTGGATTCCGGGGCATCAGCTCCCGCGCAACGCCCACCCCGGCGCCACCCGGACATCTATCACCACCCGCTCGCGCCCACCGAGGCCCGCGCCACCGCGGCCGGCACCACCGAGCCCCGCGCCACCGAGGCACCACCGAGGCCCGCACCACCGAGGCACTTTTGTCACACCGAGTGACGATTATCGGACCTCGG
>CAZMDO010000109.1:5227-7846 GCA_964564445.1 uncultured Ruaniaceae bacterium
GGCCCGCACCACCGAGGCACTTTTGTCACACCGAGTGACGATTATCGGACCTCGGTGCACCGAAACTACCTCCGTAGCGCGGGGGACACCCCAGTGACGCGCACCGGGCCCACCTACCCCGGGAACGTCGGGTACCGCACCCCGGGGGCGACCGGCGCCCACCCGTTCCCGGAGCGGCCGTAGAGGGTGCCGTCCTCGGTGGCCAGGTACAGGTCGCGCACCCCGCGGGCGGAGGCCACCCGCACCGTGTCCGGCACGCTCGGCAGCGGGGTGGTGCGGCCACCGACCTCCACCACGTGCACCGTGGTGGCCGTCTGGCTCACCCCGAGCACCGCCAGCTGGGTCTCGTCCACCCAGACCAGGTCGGAGGCGTCGGTGAGCTCTCGACCCACCTGCAGCGGCGGTCCCAGCCCGGTGGGCTTGCCGTCGCCGTCCACGGTGATCGCGTGCACCAGCACCTGCACCGCCCCGTCGGCATCGACGATCACCGCCAGCCGGGCGCCATCCCGGCTGACCCGCAGACCGCGCACGTGCATGCCCTCCAGCGCGGGGGTCGGGATCGACTCCACGTTGCCCTCGGCGCGGGCGATGAGCAGCTCGCCGGTGTTCTCCTTCTCCCCGGTCCAGATCCACCCGTTCCAGGCGTAGGAGGGGGCGAGCAGGTCCGTGCCGTGCAGCAGCACGGTGCCGTCGGCGGAGGTGGTGGCCGCGGTCACCAGGGAGGTCCGCCCGGCGAGCATCACCGTCTGCTCCTCGCTCTGGTAGCCCACCGCCGGATCAGCCGGGTGCAGGGAGCTGAGGTCCACAGCATCGGGCATCGGCGCCACCTCCGAGCCGTTGTAGGTGGCCAGCAGGTCGTCCTCGGTGAGCAGCGTCATGGTGCGCCCCACGCCCGGGTTCACCCGCAGCCCCGGTGGCGGGGCGTTCACCTCCAGGGGCACGTCGCCCACGGTGACCTGCACCCCCTGCACCTGGGGCAACGCCGTCAACGTGCGTTCGATCTGGCGCACCAGCAGGGCACGGTCGGTGGCGCTGGCGGTCTGCACGGCGGCGGTCAACGGCACGGTGGCCACCCCGCCGCTGACCGTGACCGAGTCGATGGACAGCTCGGTGCCGTCCGGGATCGCCGAGATCACCGCGGGGGCGAGCCACTCGGCGGCCCCGGCGAGCAGCGCCCGCACCGCATAGGTGGCGCTGTTGCGGGTGGGGTACCAGCGCAGGTCGGGCACCAGTGCGGTGCCGTCGGAGCTGAGGAAGTACAACGGGGTCTTGCGGTACAGGGTGGCGAAGTTCACCTCCGACATCAGCACCCCGTCCGGCAGCTCGCTGATCCGCCACTCCCCCGCAGGGTCGGTGACCAGCTCATAGGTCATCGTGGTGGTGGTCCCGGGGGCGGCCTGGGTGTAGATGCCGGTGCTGTCCACGGTGGCCACCACGGTCGCACCGATGACCACGGTGCCCTCCTCCGAGTCGTCGTAGGTCAGCGGGGCGGAGCCGTCGTAGATGACCACCTGTGCGGCCGGGTCCCACTCGGCGCGGGTGGGCTGGGTGAGGAACTTGCGGGCGGTGTTGAAATCGTCGGCGATGCCGGCCACGGCGGCGTTCCGGAAGCCGTGCACGATCTGGGCCGGCCCGGCGCCGGGCTGCGGGTCGTCGGCCACCACGTAGGCCACGCCCTCGTCCTGGCCGGCCTCCACACCGGGGTGCACCGGCCCGTCGGTGGGCAGGGAGGCGCAGCCGGCCAGCAGCGCGATCGCGGTCAGCAGGGTGAGCAGCCTGCGGGTGCGCGTCATGTCGACTCCTCCTGGCCCCAGTCCGGCACCGCCGCCGGACCGGCCGGGTCGCTCGGGTGGTCCAGGCTGGCCTCGGCGCGCTCGGGCCACAGCGCCAAGGGTGGCACGCCGATCTCCAGGCCGGCCCGGCGGGGCAGGGTGAGCCGGAACGCCGCCCCTTCCCCGGGTGTGCCCCAGGCGTCCAGCCCGCCGCCGTGCAGCCGTGCGTCCTCGAGCGCGATCGCCAGTCCCAGCCCGGTGCCGCCGAGGGTGCGGGTCCGGGCGGGGTCCGCCCGCCAGAACCGGTCGAAGACGTGCTCGGCCTGCACCGGGGTCATCCCGATGCCGTGGTCACGCACGAGCACGGAGACGGCGGTCTCGTGCCCGGCCAGGGTCACGTCGATGTCGTTGCCCTCGCCGTGCTCCACCGCGTTCACCAGCAGGTTGCGCAGCACCCGTTCCACCCGGCGGGCATCGGCATCCACGGTGACCGGCTCGGTCGGGGCGTGCACCAGGATGCGCGTGCCTCGCTCCGCGGCCAACGGTCCGGTGAGCGCCACCACCCGGTCCAGCACCACCCGCAGGTCGAGCACCTCCACGTCCAGCACGGCCGCACCGGCGTCGAACCGGGAGATCTCCAGCAGGTCCACCAGCAGGTTCTCGAACCGGTCCAGCTGGTTCTGCAGCAGCTCGGCGGAACGGGCCTGGGAGGGCGGGAAGGTCTGCCGGGCCTGGTAGAGGACCTCGGCGGCCATCCGCACCGTGGTCAGCGGGGTGCGCAGCTCGTGGGAGACGTCGGAGACGAACCGCTGCTGCATCCGGGACAGCTCGGCCAGCCGCTCGATCT